>JBDTXQ010000036.1:0-12556 GCA_040006115.1 Usitatibacter sp. | reverse complement strand
TGTTCAACGACGGCTCGCAGATCCGCTCGTGGTGCTACGTGAGCGATTTCGCCGACGCGTTCCTCGCTTCCATGGAAATGGAAGTGGGGGTGGGCGAGGTCTTCAACATCGGCAACCCCCAGGCCACCACCACCGTGCTGGGCCTCGCTGAGACGTTGATCCGCCTCACGGGCTCGAAGTCGAAGATCGCCTTCAAGCCCCACCCCGGCCCCGAGGTCGAGATTCGCATGCCGGACATCGGCAAGTCGCGCAAGCTCCTGCAGTACGAGCCGAAGGTGGCGCTCGAGGATGGCCTGAACCGCGCCATCGCCTGGTACCGCGAGCACCAGTAAGGAGAGCCGCGTGAAAGTCCTCGTCACCGGCGCGTCCGGATTCATCGGCAGGAACGTGCTGCTGGCCTTGCCTCGCGACTGGCGAATCGTCGCGACCTGTCATCGCGACGAGTCCTTTCCGGAATTCCTGCGCGAGCGCTCGCTCGAGCACGTGACGCCGGTGCGCGTCGACCTCGCCGACGGGCCTTCGGCCGGCACCGCGCTCCAGGCCTTCAAGGCATTCGACGCGTGCGTCTACCTCGCGGCCAACGGCGATCCGGCGTACTCGGCGCGTGCGCCCGCCCAGGACCTGCGCGCCAACGCCCTCGCCCTGCTGAACGTGCTCGCCGCGGCAAAATTCGGCCACTTCTTGTTCTTTTCGTCCGGCGCGGTCTATGACGGGCTGCAGGGAATGGTCGATCCGGAAAGCGCCGTGAGGCCCACGCTGCCCTACGCGATCTCGAAGTGGGCCTCGGAGCGCTACGTGCTGCATGCGAAGTCGCAAGGCGGCGTCGAGTCCGCGTCGATCGTGCGCTTCTTCGGCGCCTATGGCCCCTACGAGCCAGCCAGGAAGATCTATGGCCGGCTGGTGAGGCAGTTCGCGTTCGCGAAGAAGCCGGAGTTCTCGATCCGCGGCGATGGAAGGAACCTCATCGACGCCATGTACGTGGACGACGCCGTCCGCGGGATCCAGTCGATCCTCGCGAATGCCAGGGACACGCGCACGTTCGACTTCTACTCGGGAGCCCCGCTCACCCTGAAGGACCTGGTGGCGGGCACCGCGCGCGAATTCGGCCTGGAAGCACAAATAGAATACCTCGGAGAAGTGCCCGAATACATCGAGTTCCGCTCCCGCGATCGCACCATGCAAACCGAGTTCGGGTTCAAGCCGGCGGTCGCCCTGTCCGAGGGCCTGCGGCGCTTCGAAACCTGGATGTCCCAAGAGGAGAAGTCTTGTCAGACACTCAAATCAGCTCCATAGCGGGCGGTCCGACGCCTGAGGCGCGCGGCGCCGTCGTCATCCTCGGCGCCGGCCCGGCTGGGCTTGCCTGCGCGTACCGGCTCCTCGCGAGCGGGATGCGCCAGAAAGTGATCGTGCTCGACCGCGCGAAGATGCCCGGCGGGGCGGGGGCGAGCTTCAAGTGGAAGAACCACACGCTCGACTACGGCCCGCACGCATTCCACGCGCGCGGCGACGAGCCGGAAGCGCTGGTGCGCGAGCTGTTCAGGGACGACCCCAAGGTGCTGCTCGACCGCACCAAGAAGGTGAAGGTGTTCCTCAAGGGCAAGTTCTTCAAGTATCCGCTGCAGGTGCGTGAAGCGCTCCTCAGGTTCAACCCGCTGGTGTCGATCAAGATCATCACGGAATTCCTGGTGACGGGGATCATCCACTTGCTGGTGTCCATACCGGTCGAGAGCTTCGAGGATTGGGGCCGCAAGCGCTTCGGCGCCACGCTCTACAAGATGAGCTTCGGGGATTACACGCGCAAGGTGTGGAAGACCGATCCGGACAAGATCTCGCGCAAGTTCGCCGCCGAAAAGATCCAGGGGTTCAGCTTCGTGAACCTGGTGAAGAAGCTGCTGCGCATCGGCGGGCAGGTCACCGAGCCGTACTTCCAGACGCTCATCTACCACAAGGGGGGCTCCGGGGCGCTCTTCCTGCAGCTCGCGGCGAAGATACGCGAGATGGGCGGCGTGATCGAGCTGGAGGCCGACGTGCGAGCGATCGAGATGAAGGGCGAGTCTGCCGCAGCCGTGCGCTACGTGAAGGACGGCCGCGAGACCTCGCAGCCCGTCGATCTCCTCGTCAATACGATCCAGCTGCCCGCGTTCATCCGCCTGCTGGGCGAGCAGGCACCGTTTGTCGCGCGGCATCACGCCGGAAAGCTGCGCTACGTCTCGCTCGTGCTGGTTTTCATCGAGTTCTCGGTCGAGCGCATCGGCGAGGACAACTGGTTCTACCTCCTCGACAACGAGTTCCGCTTCAACCGCGTGACCGAGCAGAAGAACCTGAGCCCCTTCACCATGGAGGAGGGCAAGACGGTGCTCTCGTTCGAGCTTACCTGCCGCATCGGCGACGAGAACTGGAACCGTCCCGACCAGGAGATTTTCGAGATGGCGCTGGAGGACTGCCGGCGCATCCCGAACCTCGCCGCGCAGCTGGACAAGGTCACCGACCACCTCGTGCGCCGCGCCCCCGCAGTCTACGAGATCTACATCAAGCATTTCGATGCCCATGCCGAGCTGGTGCTGGGATACATCCAGGAGCTCGACAACGTGGTGACCATCGGCCGGCGGGGCCTCTTCCTGCAGGGCGACATGCACCAGTCGATCGAGATGGGCCTCGAGATGGGCAAGCGCCTCGCGGCGCGCGCCGACGCTCCCGGCGCGCCGCTCGACAAGCTGAAGGCTGAATACATCAAGGAATACGTGCGCTACCTGGAAGATTACTGAGGTCCGATGGCGACCTTGACAACGATTTTCCAGCTGCTGCTGGTATGGCTCTCCGCCTACGCGATGGGCCTCTTCGCCGTGAAGCTGCTGCTGCCCGCGGACCTGGAAAGAAGCTACGGAACGCTGATCACGCCGACGGTGGGGTACCTCACCTTCTGCCTCTTCACGTTCACCCTCTCGGCCACCTTCACCGTGCCTGCCGCCACGGCCTCGTGGATCGTGATGGGCGTGCTGGTCTTCGCCGGAATCGCCACGCAGTTTCGGGCTGAGTGGCGCCTCGCCCCTGCCTCGGTCGCGCGGGACTTGCGCCAAACGCTCGTGCTGGTCCTGCCGATGGCGGTGGCGACCCTGTCCCCACTGCTCTACGCCGGCGCCGACACGTACGTGGGAAGCGTCAACCCCGACTTCTTCGCGGGCATGGTGGATAACTACTACCTCCTCCAGGGCCACTCGATATCAACGTTCGCGAAGACGTTCAAGGAGTCGTCGCACCCCGTCGAGACGATCGCGGGCCACCTTCTCGCCTCGGCCCGCTTTGGCTCGGGGCTCTTCGCGATCGCGATGAAACTCCTGCTGGGCGTCGAGATGCGCACCGCGATGTCGCTCGCCATCGGCTTTTTCGTCCTGAGCCTGCCACTCACGCTCTATTTCATGTGCCGGGTGGTGATGCTCCTCGACCACCGGCAGGCGCGCCTCGCCGCCTGGATGATCGGCATCAGCGCGCCGGTTGCGATGAGCTACCTGTATTACTACCTCGGGCAGAATTCGGGCCTGCCCGCCCTGCCCCTGGTGCTCGCCAGCGGCTACCTGATGCTGACGCGCCCGGGTGCGAAGACCCTTGTCTTCTGCGCGCTCATGGGCAACGCGCTCTTCGTGAACTACTTCGCGATGCTCCCCTATGCTCTCGCGCCGGCCGGGCCCCTCGCACTCTACCTCCTCGCGACCCGGCGCCTCACGCTGAAGGACGCGGCCGCGCTGGCCCTGGGCTTCACCGCGATTTCCGCCGCTCTCATCGTGGGCAACCTCGCCACCACGCTGGAATCGATGCAGCTCTGGCTGGGCATCATCGGGCAGTCGCTGCAGGGGCAGTACTTCCTCGACTTCCTCACCGAGGCCTTCTTCCCGTATTTCTTCGGCATCTACAACTACCAGTTCAGCCCGTGGATGCAGTGGCTCCTCGGCCCGGTGACGGCGCGGGTGGTGGGCTTCGCGGTCTCGGTGGCCTGCCTTGCGCTCGTGGCGTGGTCAGCCTGGCGCTGGGCCAGGGACCGCGCCGATGCGCCGAGCCGCGTATTCATGGTGTCGGCGTTCCTGATCTATGCGGCGGTGTGGGCCCTCTACACGTTCCCGAAGCAATATGGCTACGCCGTCTTCAAGATGTCCTCCTGGCTTCAATTCATGATCGTGCCTTTCGTCGCGTACGCGATCGACACCCTGTGGCGAAGAGCCGCGCCGGGCGGCTTACGGCTCGGGGCACGCTTCGCCGCGACAGGCGGCATCGCGGTGGGCGCCGCTTACGTGTTCCTGAACTTCACCGCGAGCCTGCAGTACGCGTACAACGGTTTGGGGAGGAATACGGACACCGGCTATATCGTGAATCACTTCGGCGTGTCGGGGAACCGCGACTACTTCGAGCTTGCCGCGGGCGTGGCACCCTTCGTGAAGCCCGAAGAGTCCATCGGTATGCTGTTCACCGACTCCATCAGGAACTGGTGGACCAGCTACTACCTGAAGGATTTTCGCCAATCCTTTCTCTCGCACGTGCTGATCCCGGGGGATGACGAGAACCTCCCCGACATCGATTCGGAAGTGGTGGTGGACTACTACGGAAACATCGAGCGACTGCGCGCCGAGTATTTCCACGGCGGCGCGAGCGACCAGTTCTTCCTCACCGGCAGCACCACCGAGATCAACCACGACATCATCGACCAGGATTTCGGCGCGAAGCCCCTTTGGCAAAACGGCACCTTCCGCCTGTTCCGCGCAAGCGACCTTCACGACATCCTGATCACCGGTCGGGGCTTCTACCGCCTCGAGTACTTCAAGCCCATCAAGGAGTACTACTTTCCGCGCACGATGCGCTGGTCCGCCGAGGGCGGGGAGTTCTTCCTGCTGCGCCCAAGGCACCCGGGCGAGCCCTACCGGCTCGCGTTCGACGCGATCGTGGGGTACGAATACGAGAACGACAACCGCACCGTGGAGCTGTGGCTGAACGGCCACAAGATCCAGGAGGCGGTGATCCGGCATTCGGCGCGCTTCGTTTCCGAGCCCTTCCTTCCCGCCCCCGACGTGAACAAGATGGTCGTGCGCGTGAAGGAGCGCAACAGGCCGCTGCCGCGCCGCTTCGTGCTGTGGAACCGCGACATTCCGACCGACTACCGCCGCATGAACCTCGGCTTCTCGAACGCGAGGATCATCACCGGGGAGAGCAAGCCGTACGCCCCGGCACCGGCACTCGGCACGAAGATCGCCTTCCTGCAGCTGCACTCCGTTGCCGAACGGTTCAACGGATTGCAACTGGACGGATGGCTGGGTGAGCACGCTGAAGTCACGCTCGCCGCGCCCTCGGGCGCCACGCAGCTGCGGATGGAAGGGTTCGCGCCGGGCAATCTCGGCTTCGCTTTCCCGTTTCCGGTCACGGTGGCCGTGAACGGGCGGGCGATGGAATACAAGATCGCGGCGCCCGGACCGTTCACACTGGACCTTCCGCTGCGGCAGGGGGAGGGCGAGGCGGCCGTCTCGATCCTTCCCAGCCAAAGCAGGAACGTGGGCGGCGAGGAAATTCGCCACAAGGTAGTAAAAAGCAGCGTGAGGCTCGACACGCTCACGTTTCGCTGAATGACGCCACTCGACATGCGCGGCAGACCTTTAGCCCTGCACTGCGCCGCGATTCACGCCTGCATCGCCGCGATCGCGATCGCGGTTGCGGGCTGCGGGATGGCCGAGCCCGCGCCGTGCCGGGCGGGCATGCCTGCGCAAGGCGAATTGCTGCGCGCCCCCGCATTCGCGTCGCTCGAATATCACCGGCGCACGAACTTCGACGTCTCGCGCGGCGCCGGCGCCGATCTCTGGGCCGATTCCAAGTTCGACTTCAAGTCGGGCGTGGAGTATTCCCTGGTGCCCTCGAAGAACGCGGCAAGCGGCGCGCGCTATTGCGCCGATGCGTTGTCGATCAAGCTCGCGCTTCCGCTGGACGAGCGCCGGCGCGAGATGCTGCGCGCGTTCGTGCAGGCGGCCGGGAGCGGTACGGCCCTGCGGCCCGCGGCGGTCCAGGCGCGGGTCGACGAGGCGCTCGCCCAACGGTCGAAATATCGCGCGGTCGCAAGCGGCGGCGGAGTGTTGGCCGAGGCGGGCACGGTAACGCATCCAACCCGGGGGGACCTCTTCGTTGTCGCCTTCATCTGGCAATAGGCGCGGCGCGCTCGTCGTCCTGTACCTGGTGACGTTCGCGGCCGTGCTGGCGAGCGTCAACTTCGGCGTGTCGCTCTGGCGTGTCCAGGGCAAAGCACCGCCGGAATATGGCACCTGGACCGGCGTCCTGCAGGTGGAGCGCAAGATCCGCCTGCTCCACGAATTCTGCCGCGACGAGCCCGTCGATGCGCTGATCCTCAGCAGCTCGATGGGCGACCTCGGGGTTTCCGCCGACGTCCTCACGCACGAGATATCAGCCGCACTCGGCCGCAAGTACCGTGTTTTCAACTTCGGCATGGGCGGCGCGGACTTCAGCACCTATCCCCTGCTCTATCGCTTCGCGCGCATGGTGTGCAAGCCGAAGGAGATCTGGGTCGTCGCGCCAGCGTCGACCAATCCGGGGCAGAAGGATTCGCTCGACGACATCCTGCTGAAGGGCCCGGTGGGACACTTGCTCGAATGGACGCCGTTGCTGCGCCTCTCGTTCGAGCTCCACGACATCGCGCTGGCGCGGAACGCCGCGGCGATCCGCGACTTCGCGCTCAATGCCTCGTTCGTGCACCGGCCGATTACCAACCTCGACCTCTACGAGATCGACCCGTACGGCGACACGGTCTCGTGGCTCTACAACCCCACGGAGGGCGAGCGACGCGCGACGCACCGGATCAACCGCCACGACCACATCATGAAGTTCGTGCGGCAGCCGAACGCCGAGGGGCACCGCCAGCATCACCGGCTCTACTTCTCCGATCGCACGCTGGGCGCGGTGTACGACCTGCGCGACCTCGCCAAGCGCGACCACGCGACGCTCACGGTGGTCCCATTCGACACCGCCACCGGGCTCACCATGCGCGATTCGGAGTTCCTCGACGCGAGCAAGCGCTTCTTCGAGCCCCTCGCGCGCTACTACGAGGCACGGTTGGCCGATGTGCGGCCTGCGTTCGACTTGAGGCCCCATATGGTTTCCGACATGGTCCACCTGAACTCCATCGGCGCCGCGGAGTTCTCGAAGCTGCTGGCGGCGCAGGTTACCGGCCGCCCCGCGCCTCCCCCGCCGCAGCTCGCGGGCGCCGAACGGTTCCAGGAAGAGGTGCCCGATCCTCACTGGACCACGTTCACCGCATTGCTCGTGAAGAAACGCGGCGATCCTTCCGCCTCGCTCGAACTGCAGTATTTCCAGAACTGGGGCCTGCCGGCGATGCGGCCCTTCTCGAACTACCGCGTCGCGATCCGCCTTCCCGACGGCAGCGAGAAGATCCTCCCGGCGCGCGTCGGCGCGCGAGGCCACGTCGTCGTCGATACCTCCGGCCTCGCGCTCGAGCCCGTCGACCAGATCCTCACCGCGCAGATCGTGACGCGCAAGGCGACGATGGGGGCGGGCATGGGCGTGCCGCTCGCCTCGTACCGCTGGTCGGCGGACCGCCGGCCGCCCGCCTTCTGGGTAGAGGGTCTCGCCGGTGTGGAGAGCGGGGCTCTCACTTACTCGACGGTCGATCCGATATCCGTGAGGTGGGAAAGGCTCCGCGATCCCGGGAAGCACGACTGGATCGGGCTCTTCCCTGTCGACGGCAACCTTGCGTCGAGGCTGAGCTTCGCATTTGTCGGCGGCAAGGAGGCGGGCGAGCTCACGCTGCCCGCTGTCCCGCAGCCGGGCGAGTTCGAGTTGCGACTCTTCCGCGACAAGGACTGGGACGCCATCGCGGCGAGCAAGACGTTCACGGTCACGCCGCTGGCCGGCAGCGTCGCCGTCGCCGACGCGACGGTCGCTGCGGGCGGGGCCGTGAACGCCAAGTGGAGCGACCTGAACCACCCGCACAAGCAGGATTGGATCGGATTGTTCGCGAAAGGCGCGAAGGACGATGCGCGCATCGACTTTCGCTATACGGGTGGCGCGCTGAACGGCACGTTGCAGATTCCCGTGCCCGAATCCTTGCGCCCGGGCGAGTACGAAGTACGGCTCTTCAGCTCCGGCGGATGGACGCGGCTCGCGACCAGCGCCGCGTTCACCATCGCGCCACCGCAGCCGGTTGCGCGGCCCGCGACATAGCGCGGGCTAACCGAGATGCTCTTCCACACTCCCCTTTTCCTCGTCTTCTTCCTCGCGTTCCTGTGCGCGTACCTGCCGGTGCGCGGCACGCGCTGGGCCATCCCGGTGATCGTGGTGTTCTCGAGCATCTTCTACGGAAGCTGGAACTGGATGTTCCTGCCCCTCCTGTGGGTGACGATCATCGTGGACTATTCGCTCGGAAACCTGCTCGCCCGCACCGAGGACCCGCGGCGCAGGACGCTCCTCGTAGCCGCGAGCGTCGTCGTGAATCTCGGCATCCTCGGCTACTTCAAGTACTGGAACTTCCTGGTCGCCTCCCTCGCCCCGGATCCGCAGCTCGCGGCGCGGCTCACCCTGGGCAACATCATCCTGCCGCTGGGGATTTCCTTCTACGTTTTCCAGTCGATGTCGTACGTGATCGACGTCTACCGGCGCACCCAGCCGCCGATGAAGCGGCTGCTGGACTTCGCTGCGTTCGTCACCTTCTTCCCGCACCTCATCGCCGGCCCGATCCAGCGCGTGCAGCAGCTCGTGCCCCAGCTGCTCAAGCCGGACGCCATCACCCTCAACCGCGTGGCCTCCGGCATGCTCCTCTTCGCGTCGGGCATGCTGCGCAAGGGCCTGGGCGACGTCCTGGCCGGCTGGCACGACCCCATCTTCCAGAACATCGCGGCGGCCTCGCCCGCAACCGTCACGCTGGCGGTGTTCACGTTCGGGCTGCAGATCTACCTCGACTTCTCGGGATACAGCCAGATGGCGGTCGCGCTCGCGCGCATGCTCGGCGTCGACCTCATCCAGAACTTCAACGCGCCCTACCTCTCCACGTCAATGCGCGAATTCTGGCGCCGCTGGCACATCAGCCTGTCCATGTGGCTGCGCGACTATCTCTACATCTCCCTGGGCGGAAGCCGCGTCCGGCTGCCGGTGCAGATCGGCAACCTCGTGTTCACGATGACCGTGTGCGGCCTCTGGCACGGTGCCGGCTGGAATTTCGCGCTATGGGGGCTCCTGCACGGCGTGTACCTCGCCGTGAACACGCTCTTCGATCGCCTCGCCGGCGGCTGGCTCTCGCGGCATCGCCTCGTGGATCGCGCGGTGACCCTCGTGTCTCTGCCGATCACCTACATCGCCGCCAACTACGCCTGGATCTACTTTCGCACCGCGACCTTCGACCAGGCAATGCTTGCCAACGGAAAGATCGCGGAATTCGCGCTTCATCCCGCGTGGCCCGCGGCGCCGCCCGGCCTCGTCTTGATCTTCCTCGCGGTGCTCGCGATGGACCTCGTGACGCGCTTCAAGGGCGAGATCCTGCCCTTCCAGGCACAGCTCACTGCGACGCGCGTGGTTGCGTATGCCGCGTGCACCGCGATCCTCCTGTGCGCCGGCATCGTCCTGATCGTGGGCGTGCCGGCGCACCAGTTCATCTACTTCAATTTCTGAACGGCTTCCGCGCTAGCGCAAGGCAATGCTGGTCACCGTGCCCACGTCGGGGCCATTGAAGCGCGCCGTGTTGTTGCCGAGCGACTCGAGCGTGGAACCGGCGCCCTCCTGGGAGAATCCGGTCGAATTGCCAGCCACCAGGCTCTCGCTCACCGAAATGACGGTGGGGCCGCCCGCGAACTGCGAGCGCAGGCCGTAGGTGCCGTTGGTGATGGAGGAGCGAATCACCACGATCCGGTTGAGCGCGCTCGCCACGGTCTCGAACGCATGGACGTTCACGTTGTTCTTCGCGAGGACGCTGTCGGTGACGGTCGCGCTCGCGGTCGAGCTGGCGGTCTGGCTGAACACCAGCAGGCCCGCCGAAGCGTTGCCGAGGATCTTGGTGTGGGCGATGTCAGCCGTGGCCGCCCCCTGGAGCACAATGCCGAACTCGTTGTCGCGAATCAGCGAGTCGATGATCCGCACCGTCGCCGTCGCGTTTACATACACTGCGTCGGTGGAGAAATTGGAAATGACGCAGTTCTCGATCGACAGTCCCGCTCCGTTGGTCATGGAAACGCCATTGAGCGCGCCGACGCCGTTGATGTTGAGGCCGCGCAAGGTGACTTTCACCGCCGCCGTGGCGATGGTGACCGCGTTCCCCCCGGAAGCGGCGATGCCCGCGTAGAAGCCGGGGTTCGCGGTGAGCGTGACGGATTTCGTGATGGTGACGGCCCCATAGCCGGCCGCGTCCAGGGCGACGACTTCTCCCCCCGGGTCGACGACCGTCATCGCGGCCGTGAAGCCGCGGCACGGATTGGTGAAACCGCAGTTGGTCGCGGTATTGGCGTCCGAGCCGTACGAGGCCACGAAGACGCGCTGCACGGCCTCGGCGGGAAGGACCGACATTGCACCTGCGACGGCCAGCAGGAATACGACCGGCGAGAATCGGGACATGGAGATCTCCTGGTTCGTTGAGTGAAGGAAGGGTTACAGCGAGCTCACGGGAGTGATCGTGCCGCCGCTGTCGGCGCCGTTCTGCCGAACGCTGTTGTTGCCGTGGCTCTCCAGCACGGCCCCGGCGCCCGATTGAAAGAGCCCGAAGCCGTTCGTGCTCAGGAGGTTGTAGCTCGCGGTGAGGACGGCGGTGCCCCCCGCGGTGCTTTGCGCCGTGAGGCCCCAGTTCGAGTTGTTGTTCACGCTGGAGCGGATCACCGACACGCGCGCGATGCCGAGCGCGTCGGTCGATTCCGAGAGGATGCCGAAATTGTTGTCCGCCACCACGCTGTCGGCCACGCTGATCCTGCTCACCATGCCCGCGCTATTCGACTGGGCGTAGATGCCCCCGAAGTTGTTCCCGGTCAGCTTCGTCGTTGCGATATCGACGGTCGCGCCCGTCACCTGCACGCCGTTGTTGTTGTCGCGAATGAGCGAGTCGACGATTCGCACCCTCACGTCGCCCGAGAGATTGACGCCGGCGGTCGTGAAGTTCGAGATGACGCAGTTCTCGATCGACAGCTTCATGCCGTTGCTCATCACGATGCCGTTCGCGGCGCCGACGCCGTTGATGCTGAGCCCGCGAAGGACCACCTTGACCGCCGCCGTGGCGATCGTGACGGCGTTGCCCGCGGAAGCCGAGATGCCCGCGTAGAACCCGGGGTTCGAGGTGATGGTCACGGACTTGGCGATCGTGACCACGCCGTATCCGGCCGCGTCCAGGGCCACCACTTCCCCGCCGGGGTCCACTACGCTGAGCGCCGAGGTAAAGCTGCGACAGGGGTTGGTGAATCCGCAGCTCGCGGCGGTGTTGGTGTCCGACCCGTACGACGCGACGAAGACTCGCTGCGCGGCCTGGGCGGGAAGCGCGGCGAGGGCAAGCAGAAGGAGGACCTTGGGCAAGCGGCGCATGGAGCGATCTCCTGGTGGGTTCGGTGGGATCAACGGAAACTTGCCGCACGCCTCCGGTCCAGCCAGGGGGCGGCGGGGCTCCGCCAATCTAGGCGCACTCCCCTACCAGGTCAATACGGTACGGCTCGCGCCGCGCGCTCCTGGGCTCAGGTGCCCGCGAACGTCACGATCGAGCCCGCGGTATTGCTGCCGTTCAGACGCACCGTGTTCTCGCCCTGGGACTCGAGCGTCCCGCCGGTGTTATCGAGGCCGATGCCGTTGCCGGTGACGATGCTGCCCGAGATCGAGACGACCGCGCTTCCGCCCGACATGATGCCCGCGGTCGTGTTGTAGGAGGCGGTGGAACGGCTCACGGCAAGCTGGGCGGCCCCGCCCGACGTAAGCGCCGAGAAGCCTGAGCCATTCCCCGTCGCCGTCGAGTCGCTCACGGTGGCGCTCGTCACGGCGGGCAGGTTACCCGTCACGAGGACGCCCATGTGCGAGTTGCCCTTGAAGCTCGAGCGCGAGATGTCGACGGTCGAGCTGCCCTGCGCCAGGATGCCGTCGAAGTTGCCGCGCACGGTGCTGTCGGAAATCCGCACCGCGGCGGGCACGTTGACGACCACGCCCGAGGCGGAGAAATTCGATATCACGCAGTTCTCGATCGTGAGGCTCGTGCCGCTGGTCATCGAGACGCCGTTCACGCCGCCGATGCCGTTGATGTTCAGGCCGCGAAGGATGACGTTGACGCCGCCCGTGGCGATGGTGACCGCATTGCCGGCGCTCGCCGCGATGCCCGCGTAGAAGCCGGGGTTCGCCGTGATGGTCACCGACTTGGTGATCGTGATCGTGCCGTAGCCCGCCGCGTCAAGGGCCACCACTTCTCCGCCCGGATCCGTGACGCCGAGCGCCGCTGTAAAGCCGCGGCATGGCGCGGAGAAGCCGCAGTTGGTGGCGCTGTTCCCGTCGGACCCGGAGGAGGCAACGAAGCTCCGCTGCACCGCCGCGGCGGGCAGGGCCGCCATCG
>JBDTXQ010000035.1:0-12573 GCA_040006115.1 Usitatibacter sp. | reverse complement strand
CTTCTGGCCCACGCCGTCGATGAAGACGTTCACATGGTCGAAGTTTTGCGCGCCCGCCTGGATCTTCGTGTTGCCGCCGGCGTCCGTGATGAAGGCCACGCCCGGCGCGAGGTCGGCGGAGCTGAGGAAGTTGTGCGTGGTCTGCGGCAGGCTTTCGATCATCTTGCTCGACACGTTGGTGCCGATCTCCGATGTCTTCACGTCCCTGCGCAGGGCCGAGCCGACGACGGTGATCCTCTCCTGCGTCCCGACCGTGGCGAGAGCCAGGTTGACCGACGCCGTTTCACCAACCTGCACGGTGATGACTTCCGTCCTCGCGACACCCGCGGGACCGGTGACGCGCATCTCGTAGGAGCCGGGAGCCAGGCCCGGGAGCACGTAGCTGCCATCGCCGAGCGTGGTCGCCCGGTAAACGTTGCCGTTCGCCTGGTTGACGGCGCTCACCGCGAGCCCCGATGCCGCGGGCCTGCTGTCGCTGGTGATCTGCCCCTTGATCGTCGCCGTGCTGAGTTGCGCCGCCGCCGGAATTGACATGAGCAATCCGGTCGCAAACACCCCACTGACCAGCGCCGACAAGCAGTTGCGAGCCATCCGAATCTTTGCCATCGTGTTTCCCCTCGTAGTTTCGCAAGGCCTGTCGAGTGGCCTTGTCGTTGAAATCCGTATTCCCGTCAGCCTGCGCCTTTCGGCCGCAGCGCGACCAACGCCGCCGGATGCGGCGCGCAAGAGCTGCGCACCACCAGCTCGGTGCGCAGCGTCTGGATGGAATGCTTGTCTTTCCCCGCCTCGCCGATCGCGAGCACCAGGCGCTCGAGGGCGAGCTCGCCCATCTCCGCGATGCGAACCCGCACCGTGGTGAGCGGAGGCGAGACGTAGCGCGCGATCGGGATGTCGTCGAAGCCCGCGAGCGCGATGTCGCCGGGAACGTCGAGGCCGCTCTCGTTCAGGGCGAACAGGCAGCCGATCGCCATCATGTCGTTGGCCGCAAAGATGGCGTCGGGATGCTCGGACATCGAGGCGAGCCGCCGGCCCGCGCGGTAGCCCGACTCCTCGCTGAAGTCGCCGCGCAGCACCTGCGGGCGCGCGCCCGGCAGGAGCTCGGCGAGGGCGTCGTTGTATCCCGCGAGGCGCTCGCGCGCGTCGAAGTTCGCCTCGGGGCCGCCGATCATCGCGATGCGCCGGTGGCCCCGGCCGGCGAGGTGGCGCACCATCGCGCAGGCGCCTCCGTAGTTGTCGATCACCAGCGCCGAGTAGCGATCGCCGCCATCCCGGCAATTCACCAGCACCGTGGGCATGGTGGGCTGGAGGTTCTTCGCCAGCACCTTGCTGTCGACGTGTGGCGACATCACCAGCAGGCCGTCGACGCGCCCGCGCATCGCGCGCAACGCGGCGGCGACCTCCGCCGCATCGCCGTGCGAGCATGAAAGAAGAAGGTGAAGCCCGTGGGCGCGCGCCACGCGGTCGATGCCGCGGATCAGCTCCGAGAAGAATTCGCCGTGAAGGTCCGGCAGCACCACGCCCACGCATTGCGTGCGGCGGATGCTCAGGCTGCGCGCGCCTTCGTGCGGGATGTAGCCCAGGCGCGCCGCGGCCGCGTCAACGTGGCGGCGGGTTTCGCCGGTGACTTTGTCGGATCCGCTCAGCGCGCGCGAGACGGTGGCGACCGAGACCTGGGCAGCTTTGGCGACGTCCTTGATGGTGACTGCCATGCACGAGCCTCCGCCGGTCCGATTACCGCCCCCTGGAGAAAACGCCAGTCGAATGTAAGCGTTTCCATCACAGCGTGTCAAGGTAAGGAATTTGGTTACCTGGTGTTGCTTTGCAGCACGTCTCGGCGGGGAATTATGATGTAATCGCTTTCATCGCCCGCCCTCCGAAAGCGATTTTCATGGCCCACAACGCGGTTTTTCCGGAAGGCTTCCTGTGGGGCGGCGCCACCTCGGCGTACCAGATCGAGGGCTCGCCGCTCGCCGACGGCGCGGGGCCGAGCATCTGGCAGCGCTTCGCGCACACGCCCGGCATGACGAGGAACGGCGATACCGGCGATGTGGCCTGCGACCATTACCGGCGCTTTCGCGAAGATATCGCGCTCATGCGCGAGCTGGGCCTGAAGGCCTATCGCTTCAGCATCGCGTGGAGCCGCGTGCATCCCGAAGGCACCGGCCGCGTCAATCCCAAGGGGCTCGGCTTCTACGAGCGCCTTGTCGATACGCTCCTCGAGAACGGCATCGAGCCGCTCGCGACGCTCTACCACTGGGATCTTCCCGCGGCGCTCGACGATCGCGGCGGATGGTTGAATCGCGACGTGGCCAATTGGTTCGCCGACTATGGCCGCACGATGTTCAAGCGCCTCGACGGACGCGTGAAGATGTGGGGGACCATCAACGAGCCGTGGGTCATCACCGACGGCGGCTACCTGCATGGGGCACTCGCACCCGGCCACCGCAACCGCTTCGAAGCGCCGATCGCCTCGCACAACCTGCTGCGGTCCCACGCGCTCGCGGTCCAGGCCTATCGCGCCGAGGGAAAGCACCGCATCGGCCTGGTCGTTAACATCGAACCCAAGTATCCCGCCTCAAAGAGCGCGCGCGACCGCGCCGCGACCGCGCGCGCCGACGCCTACATGAACCGCCAATACCTCGACCCGGTGTTCCTCGGCAGCTATCCGAAGGAGCTGCGCGAGATCTTCGGCGAAGCGTGGCCCGAGTGGCCCGCGGAGGACTTCAAGCTGATTCGCGAGCCGACCGACTTCCTCGGCGTGAACTACTACACGCGCAACGTCGTGCGCCACGACGCGAAGGCGTGGCCGCTCAGGGCCGCTGCCGTCAGGCAGGAGGGCAAGACGTACACGGAGACGAACTGGGAGGTCTTTCCGCCCGGCCTCACCGACACCCTTCTCTGGGTGAAGAAGCGCTACGGGAACATCCCAATGTACGTGACCGAGAACGGCGCGGCGTTCCCCGATCCGCCCGCGGCGAAAGGCGGAAAGCTCGCCGACCCGAAGCGGGTGAGCTACTACAACTCCCACCTGCTCGCGGTGAGCGACGCCATCCGCAAGGGCTGCGACGTGCGCGGATATTTCGCGTGGTCCGTGCTCGACAATCTCGAGTGGTCGCTCGGCTTCTCCAAGCGCTTCGGCATCGTGCACGTGGACTTCGCGACGCAGAAGCGCACGCCCAAGGCGAGCGCACGCTTTTACTCGAAAGTGATCGCATCGAACGGCGGCGCGCTCGGCACGCGCACGCCGCGGGCCCGGCCGGTGAAGCGTGCCTGACGCGACATGAAAAAGGGCCAGTCTCGCGACTGGCCCTTGGTGCCGCTGGACTGCTGCCGGTTCAGGGCGCCGCGATCGACCAGATGCCGCGGCCATGCGTGGCCGCATAGAGGAGGCGATCGGGGCCGAGGGTCAGGTCCATGACCGTGGTGACCGGGGAGTTGCCGCTCAATCGCGACCAGGTCGCGCCCGCGTCGGCGGAGTACAACACCGCGAGGTCGGAACCGGCGATGATGCTCGACCCTCGCACGATGAGGCTCGTCAACGGCACGTCCGGCAGGTTGCCGCTCACGTCCGCCCACGTGGCGCCCGCGTCGGTCGTCTTGAACAGGTGGCCGATGCCGGCGCCCGGGCCCTCGGTCCAGCGGCGTGAGAAGCCGTTGAACGCGACGTATACGGTGCGTCCGCACGAGTCCGATCCATCCACCGCGATGCCTTCGACATAGCGGTTCGGCACCGAGGCAGGCAGAGCGCCCTGGTGAAAGGTCCCACCCGCGTTCGTGGAGATGCCGCGCGTGAAGCCGTGATGGGTTCGATCTCGGGCGGCGACGGCGTGAAGATCATCGCCGGACCGAACGATGGCTGCAAGATCCTCACTGGCTGAAGTAGCCGTCCTAAGCGGCGGGCTCGGAGCCGAGACTCCAGCCAAGATCGGCAAGCGCATCGCGCAGGGAGGCGATCACGGGATTCCAATCGCCCGCGCGCGCTTGCCGGAAGAGTCGCAGCGTGGGATACCAGGGAGAGTCCGTCCGGTCGCGAAGCCAGCGCCAGTCGGGAGCGAAGGGAATCATCACCCACGCCGGCCTTGCGAGGGCTCCGGCAAGATGGGCCACCGAGGTGTCGACCGTGATCACCAGGTCGAGCGCCGTGATCGCCGCGGCGGTGTCCGAATACGAATGAAGGAATCCCCGCAGGTCGGTGATCGCCGGCGCCCCGGGTGCGGAGAGCTCGTCAGCGCGGGGGCCGAGCTGCAGGCTGAACCAGCTCGATCCGGGCAGATCGAACAACGGCGCCAACATTTGTAGCGAGCAGGAACGGTTGCGGTCGTTATGATGCAGGGGATTGCCCCCCCACGCGATGCCGATCTTGCGTCCGGCGTAGCCATCCAGCCGCGCGCGCCATTCGCGGACCTTCGCGGCATCGGCCTCCAGATAGGGCGGGGGATTCGCAATGGCACGCGGGGTCGTGCCGAGACGCCCGGGAAGACTCATGAGATTCACGTAGAAATCGACGCGGTGCGCTGGGTTGCCGGGCTCGACGACCTCGGCTCGGGAGTCCACCGATCGCGCCAGGTCGGCGAGCTCCGCGGGAGCCTCGACGAGCACGCGCGCCCCCCGATCGGCCAGCGATGGCACGAAGCGCAAGAGCTGGATGATGTCGCCGTGACCTTGCTCGCGCCTCACAAGAAGCGTCTTGCCTTGCAGCGGCTCACCCGACCACGGCCGCATCCCGCGAGGCTCGAGGTCGCGATTGGCGAATTCGCGGCACCGCGAGCGCCATTCGTAGCCGCGCCACCCCCGCTCGTAGTCGCCCAGAGCCAGGTGCAAAAGGCTCCTGCTGTAGTTCGCTTCCGCATTTTGCGGATCGAGGGAGAGCGCGCGTTCGAACGCGTCGAGCGCTTCCTGCATGCGGCCCTCTTCCTGCAGGGCCACGGCGAGGTTGGAATGGCGGGACGACTTACGCGGATCGAGCTCGATGGAACGCCGCTGGCTCTCGATGGCCTCTCGCACGCGGCCGAGGCGCCGGTAGCAGAGGCCGAGGTTGCCGTGGAATTCCGCGACGTCGGGGCGCAGTGCGACGGCTCTTTCGATGTGCGCCGCGCCGCTCGCCGCGTCACCGCGCTGAAGTGCCAAAACGCCGATGCCGTGCATCGCCGCGGCGTTCCGCGGCTCTCGCTCCAGCGCATTCCGATAGAGCGCTTCCGCTTCAGCCAATCGCCCGGCCCCGTGATGCCGTGCCGCCCGCTCGACGAGAACGTCAGGCGGAACGGCGGGCTCGGATGGAGGTATGGCGAAGCTCATGCCGGTGGCCGGAGCGCTCCCTCGCGCGAGGAGACCGTCAATCGTCGAGCTTGATGTTGCGCTCGGTGATGAGCTTCCTCGTGCGCTCGACCTCACGGCGCACCTGCGCGGCGAATTCGGCGGGCGAGTTGCCGACCGGGCGCGCGCCGACCTTCTCGACCCGGTCGCGGAACTCGGGATCCGCTTCGACCTTCTTCATCGCCTCCGTGAGGCGCGCCAGCACCTCCGGCGGCACCTTCGCGGGCGCGATGAGGCCGTACCATGCCTCGTCGACGAAACCCTTCATGCCCACGTCCTCCATGTTCATCACGTCGGGATAGCCCGGCACGCGCTGGGGCGAGATCACGCCCATCGCGCGCAGCTTGCCGCTGTCGATGTAGGCCTTGGACGAGGGAAACTGGTCGAACAGGATGTCGACCTGCCCGCCCATCACGTCCTGCATGCCGGGCCCCGAGCCCTTGTACGGCACGTGGATCAACTTCACGCCGGACGCGGCCTGGAACGATTCGCCGAGCATGTGGTTGATGCTGCCCACGCCGGAGGTCGCGTAGGAATACTTGCCGGGGCTCGCCTTCAGCAGCGCGATGAACTCCGTGAGGTTCTTCGCCTTGATCGACGGGCCTACGGTGATCACGTTCGGCATCGACGCGATGTTCGTGATCGGCGAGAAGCTGTCAAGCGTGTATTCCGGCTTCGCGCGCGAGGCGGGGTAGACGACCATCGTGCTCACGGTGGCGATGCCGAGCGTGTAGCCGTCGGGCGCCGCCCTTGCGATCTCGCCGGTTCCCAGCGCCCCCGCGGCGCCACCGCGGTTCTCCACGATAACGGCTTGTCCCAGCTCGCGGCGCAGGTGCTCCGCGGCGAAGCGCGCGATGATGTCGGTGCTTCCGCCCGCGGCGAACGGCACGATGAGCTTGATGGTGCGGGTGGGGTACGGCTGGGCCGAAGCCGCGCTCACGAGCACGAGCGACGCGACGGCGGCGAGCGCGGATTTCCAGGCTTTCATGGGCACTCCTGTTTGGGTCTCCCCGCTATTCTAGCGACTCGGTGCCCGAGCACGCCGGACGGCCAAAATGAAAAAAATGGCCCGGGAGCGGCGAACGCGCGAATGTGCGTCTTCGAACAGACCGCGCTTGCCCATCCCTTGTACCCTCGCGGCTCGACAAGGAGATGAAAATGACGAGATGTTTCGAGCTGAAGAGCGGGCGTCGCCTCGTGGGCCGGTTCCGTGGCCATCCGTGGCATCGGATGATCGGGGCGATCGGCTGCCTCGCCGTCCTTGGAGGTTGCGCCAGCGTCGCGGCGCCCACCGAACAGATGGCCGTCTCCAGATCCGCGATCAACAATGCGGTGAGCGCCGGCGGGGGCGAGTACGCACCCGTGGAGATGAGGATCGCGCAGGAAAAGATGGACCGCGCAAGCCGCGCGATGGCGAAGGAAGACTACCAGGACGCGCGCCACCTCGCCGAGGAAGCGCAGGCCGACGCGAGGCTCGCCGAGAAGAAGGCGCAAGCGGCCAAGGCCCGCAAGGCCGCGAGCGTCGTGCAGGAAGACGCCCGCGTGCTGGGCGACGAGCTCGAGCGCAAGAACAAATGATCATCAATCGAGGAAGGTCGAACATGACGAACCAACGTTTCCTGCCGTCGGCGCTCGTCGCCGTCGCGATGCTCGCGGGCTGCAGCACCCTGCCCGCAAGCGATTCCCCGCTGGCGCAGGCGCACAACGACTACAACGCCGCGCAGGCCGATCCGCAGGTTCCCTCCCTGGCCGCGGGCGAGCTGAAGCAGGCGAGCGACTCGCTCGACAAGGCCGACCTCGCATTCAAGAAGGATGAGAAGCGCGCGGTGATCGACCATCTCGCGTACGTGGCGAAGCAGCAGGTCGCGATCGCGCGGGAGACCGCTCGCCAGAAAGCGGCGGAACTAGCGGTCGCGGACGCAAGCGCGGAACGCGACAGGCTGCGCCTCGCCGCGCGCACCCGGGAAGCGGATTCCGCCCAACGCAACGCCGAAGCGTCGCAACGCAGCGCAGAGGCGGCGCAGCGCCGGTCGGAGGCCTCGCAGCGCCAGTCCGAAGCTTCGCAGCGCGATGCCGAAGCCGCGCAACGCCAGGCGATGGCCGAAAGGCAAGCGGCGAACGATGCGCAGCTGAGCGCGCAGGCCGCGCGCCAGCAGACGCTGGATGCCGAGAGCCGCGCAAGTCGAATGGAAGAGCAGCTCAAGGCGATGGAGGGGCGCAAGACCGACCGGGGAATGGTGGTCACGCTCGGCGACGTTCTCTTCGACACCAACAAGGCCGAGCTTAAGCCGGGCGGCATGCGCAACCTGCAAAGGCTCGCGGACTTCTTCAAGGAGTATCCGCAGCGAACGGTGATGATCGAAGGGTTTACCGACAGCTCCGGCGCCAAGCGCGCCAACCAGGAGCTTTCGGAAAATCGCGCCCGATCGGTGCGCACCGCGTTGCTGGACATGGGCATCGGCCCGGAACGCCTGGCATCGCGAGGCTACGGAGAATCCTATCCGGTCGCCGCCAACGACACCGCCGCCGGTCGCCAGCTGAATCGGCGTGTCGAGATCGTCGTCTCCGACGCGAGCGGAAAGATCGTGCCGCGCTGAGGATGCACCGAAGCTCATTGAAAAGGGGCCAGTCCTTCGACTGGCCCCTTTTTACATTGGGTGCCCAAACTGGAGCGGAGCAGCCTTCTTCAGGTGACCGTAAATCGCTGGGTTCCGGCTGGAGCGTCGTTGACGAAGACCTCGACCTGGTAGTCGCCCTTCGGCCATCCGTCGGGCTTGCTGATGTGGAATTCGTGCGTGGCCGGGCCGCTCGTGCTCACCTTCTGCGTGTCTTCCTTCACCATCGTGGCCTTGCCGCCGTTCAGATAGGTCCAGCGCGATTTCAAGGTCGCCTCGCCGCGGCCGGTGGTTTCGATCGAGACGTAGATCGTGTCCCTGGGACCGATCGTCCCCGCGGCGCCCTGGATCCTCTTGTCCGGGCCGACGGCGATGCCGACGGTGGCCTTGCTGACGGCGAAACCCGCGGCCGGCGCGGTGGCGGGGGGCGGCGGGGCGGTCGTGGTTTTCACGGGCTCGTCCTTCTTCCCGCATGAAGCGAGCGCAATCGCCAACGCGGACACAGCTACCAGCGCGTTCGTTCTCATCTTCAGTCCTCCTGTCATGTTTTCGGCGGGATCTTCAGCTTCTCGCCCGGGTAAATCTTGTCCGGGTCCTTGATCACGTCGCGGTTCGCCTCGTAGATGCGCTTCCAGTCGCCGGCGTTGCCGTACTCACGCTGGGCGATCTTCGAGAGGCTGTCGCCGGAGACGACCACGTACACCTTCGTCGCCGTGGTGCTGGAGCCGCTCTGCACGTTGGAGAAATCCGGTGCCTTCTCGTCCTTCTTCCCGTCGTCCTCGCTGCTCTTGCCGCTGTTCACGTTCCAGAAGTCGCTCATCGCCGCCTCCATGTTGTAACACCATGCCGATCTTCACACCCGGATCATCCTCCTGTCCCCCCAGAGTTTCCGTGCGCTACCGAACATAACGATTCGCCACGCCCGCCTCCGCAGACGAGGCGAACAACGCCAGGCGGGCGCGCAATGAAAAAGGGCCAGTCTTTTGACTGGCCCTTCATTTTCCGGCGGCGCCCCATTCGACCTTGGGCCCTTGACTCAATTCAAGCGAGCCCGAGTCAGCCCTTCGTTCTCCTCGGATCGTTTCCATGGCTATTCTTCTGGGCGATCCGTCCGTTTTCATTCTTGATCACAAGCTCAGTCCGCTTGTTTTCGGCGAGCTGACGGCCGCGAGCCACGGCATCCGACTTGCGCTCGTGAAGCGAGTCGGCACGCTGAGTGCCATCCGTTTGGACTGCCCAACCCCCCGTCTTACGTGGTTCCACTGCAACTTGCGGCTTGCGTGCCATTCGCTCTCTCCGGTGTGGTCGACGAAGAAGGAGCCTAGTCAGTATAGACAGCTAACGCAAGCACCTGCGCTGTCTACGCGCCATAGCTCCCCTGCCGCCTGCCACTCCGCGCTGATGGATAAGGTTCCTCGGGAGTGAACAGCTTGCTTTGCTCGATCTGCCGGGCAGCCTCGACTGGGCAGTCTATTTCTTGAACTGCGACGATGCCTTGTCCAAGGCGTTCTTCATCGATGCCCACGCCGCGTCCATCCCTGACTGCATGTGCTGCCACGCCAATTCACTGGCCGTGCGCATTTCCTGCAACTTCATGTACGCGGCATCGCGATTGGCGCGCATTGCCTTCAACTGATCTGCGTACTTGGCGCTCGCCTCATCGCTCATTTGCTCGCCCTTGGCTCTCAGCTTATCGACTTCGGCATCCCATTTTTTGATTTGCGCTTCCATCGCAGCGAAATATTCGTCCTTCTTGCTCATGGTGTGACTCCTTTGCTTGGTCGGGCGAACGTCACGAACGCGTCTAAGTTTTCCGCAAGGGCACCACAGCGAGCGGGGATCCAAGCGCGATCCCCGCCCTATCTTCCACCTACTATGCCTAACTCCTGCGTCTACTGCGAGCAGACGATCGACGATACCCGCCCGTTACCATCATGACCGGGGTTGGGGCCGTAGCGGCCGTCCTGATGTACCACGACGATCTGCCTGATGTTGCCGCTCAGATTTGGCCCGTCCTTGACGACAGTGGAAGTGACGATGACCGCGATATCCGCTGGAATTGTGCCCGGCGGAGGGGCGCTGTTGCCCGGCCGCGATTCCCAGACTCCGCCGCAAAGAAGCGGGGCACTGGTAGCGAATCCCTTGAAGCTCGCCCTGGACGCACCGGGGCTGACGACGCCGCTCATGATGTTGTTCTTCCACCATTGCGCGCCCCAGAAGTTCACGACATTGCCGACCGCGTGGGGTTCGACGTCCCCGATCACAAATACCGGCAGGAGGGGCGGTTTAGGGGGAGGCGAATTAGTGGGGCAGAAGTCGATGACGGTATTGGTCAACGTCACTGCGCCCGTCCGCAGCGAAGTCATGCCGGTCCCGCCCGCCAAGACTTGCCCGCTCAAATTCCCACGCGTAATCGTGATGTCCGTGCCCGCGAGGATATTTCCCACGAACGCCGAATCCGTCAGTGTCGCGGCTTGAGCGGTCCACCAAAGCACATCGTTGTTGCACGTCGCCCCGCCGGTCATGACCACCGTGAAGTTGGTACCCGTGAGAGCGCCTGTGCCGCTGGTCCCGATTCTGAAAATCCACGTATCGGTGGCGGACCCGACGAGCGTCAACGTGCTGCCCGTCTCGGTCACCGCCGCGTCATAGCAATAGACGCCTGGGGGGAGGAACGCTCCCCCGAGAGGCACGTTGTAGAAGTCGCACGGGGGCTGGGTCCGAAGATTGGCGTATTCGGCGAGGAAGGCATCGTAGGCCGCCTGGGCGGCCGGGGTCCCCTGCTCTATCGCCCCCGCGATCGTGCAACCGGTGTTCGTGATCGTGCCAGGGTTGGCGAGGCCCACGTCTCCCTTGACACTGGAGTCGGTACAGGTCACTGCCGCGCCCGCGAGGACGGCAAACTCTCCCGCGAAGGCAACGCCGCAAGCCAGCGTGAACACCATGACAGCCACGGTTCGAAAATATTTCATGTCTTTCTCCATTTTGAGCACTTCATCCACACGCCGCTTTCTTCAGACAATGATCATCTTCCTTCTCGTTCCAGAGTTCCGTGCGCTATCAAACAAAGCGATTGTCTGTCGGGTGGAACCGAGTCCGCGCCCGCAGATTCGAGGTGCACCGTGACCGTGCGCATTAATGTCATCTGCGCGGCAAACGAGGATCTCGCGGGCGATCGAAGCCGGCAGTCTCGCCATTCGAAGACCCTGCGGCCACCAGAATGAAAAAAGGGCCAGTTTTTCGACTGGCCCTTCGTTTTCTGGCGCGCCCGGCAGGATTCGAACCCCACGACCCCCTGGTTAGTAGGGGCAATCGTTACCCATTAGATTCAATCACTTACAGCGCTTGCCGCCACTCACATCCAACCACAACCAGTCACACCCAATGATTTGAGCCGCGCCGCAGAAGCGTGGCTATGGAGCGCGAGCCTTGGGGTTGCGTCCCGAGAGGATTTCGCGGCGGATCACTCCTAACGCGGCGTTAGTAACTCCAGGGGTAGCCGGGCAGTTACGCCGTGTCGATGATTCCTTTCCGATGGATTGGTTGCAGCTACAACCACCGTCTGCTAGGCTCGACTCATTACAAAGTTGGGAGCGACATGACAACGCCGACTCGCATGGGGTGGATTGCGTGGACTTTGGCCCTCGTGGCCGTCGTTTCGCTTCCGGCGCCCGCCACCACCACGGTCACCGACTACGAGGACATCTGGTACAACGCGCCTGCCGAGTCGCAGTCAGGTTGGGGCGTGAATATCGCGCAGCAGGGCGAGGTGCTCTTCGCGACCCTTTTCGTCTACGGTTCGGACAGCACACCGCGCTGGTATGTCGCGACCCTGCAGAGCGCGGGCGACAACGTCACCTTCCGCGGCGACCTCTTGAGCGTCGGCACCGGCACTTTCTTCGCGGCGCAATGGGCCGGGATCGCGAACATTCAGACCGTTGGCACGATGGTGTTCGCGTTCGATTCGGCGACGACCGGCACGATGACGTACGCGGTGAACGGCGCCACGGTAACCAAGGGCATCGTGCGCCAGTCGTGGCATAGCGATGTGCTGTCGGGCACTTACATGGGCGGAGTCAGCGGCTTCGGAGCGACGTGCGGTGGCAACGGGCGCGTGCGCGTGCCCGGGACCCTCACCGTCACGCATACGCCGCCGGCGATCGCGATGACACTGGATTTCAACGTAACGCCCAATAGCGGCCGCTGCAGCTACCAAGGCACGTATTCGCAGACCGGTAGCGTGGGATCCATCGGCGGGGGGAGCTACCACTGCGACGTGAACGGTGTCGCGAATGCAGTCACCGGCAACTTTACCGTTGACGAAATCCGCGCGACGCGCAACGGTTGGACCGGACGCATCACGGTGGTGAGCCCGCAGTGCAACTACGCCGGCTACATCGGCGGAGCGAAGGATTCCTTCTAGGAAGCAGCAGCCGTCCGGAATACCGTATTGCTGGTACTAGGCGCCTACGGAGAATGAAAAAGGGACGGCGCGTCAGCGCGTCCGGTCGAGCTCCGCGACGTAGAAGCGCGCCTCGCACTCGCGCCCCTTGCGCTCTTTCTCCTGTCTCGTCGACAAGTGCTTCTGAATTCTGGCGCGCCCGGCAGGATTCGAACCCACGACCCCCTGGTTCGTAGCCAGGTA
>JBDTXQ010000034.1:0-12666 GCA_040006115.1 Usitatibacter sp. | reverse complement strand
TCGTCGATACCTGCGGCACCGGCGGGGACAAGGCGCACACCTTCAACATCTCGACAGCCGCCGCGTTCGTGGCGGCTGCGGCTGGAGCACGCGTGGCGAAGCACGGCGGGCGCTCGGTGTCCTCCCAGTCGGGAAGCGCCGATGTCCTCGAGGGGCTCGGCGTTAACCTCTTGCTCACGCCGCAGCAGGTCGGGCGGTCGATTCGCGAGGTTGGCGTGGGTTTCATGTTCGCGCCCGCCCACCATCCCGCGATGAAGCATGCCGCGCCGGTGAGGAAGGACCTCGGCATGCGCACGATCCTGAATATCCTCGGGCCGCTCACCAATCCGGCGGGCGCGCCCAACCAGGTGATGGGCGTGTTCCACCCGGACCTGGTCGGCATCCAGGCGCGGGTCCTGAAGATGCTCGGCAGCCGCCACGTACTCACCGTCCACGGCCATGAAGGCCTCGACGAGATCACCATCACGGGCCCCACCTCGGTCGCGGAGCTGAAGCACGATTTCATCACCGAGTACACCATCGAGCCCAAGCAGTTCGGCTTCGACCTGGCGCCGATCGAGGCGATCCAGGTGAAGGGTGCCGCGGATTCGAAGGCGCGCGTGGAAGCGGTGCTCGCCAACGAGCCGGGACCTTCGCGCGACGTCGTGACGCTGAATGCCGCGGCCGCGCTCTACGTCTGCGGCGTTGCGCCCAGCCTCTGGGACGGGGTCGCGCTCGCGCGCGATGCCCTCGCCTCCGGCGCCGCGCGCGCCAAGCTGGATGAACTCGTGCGGTTCACGCAGTCCGTGCCAAAGGCGGGTTGAAGTGTCCGACGTGCTCGATCGCATACTCGCTGCGAAGAGGCGCGAGGTCGAGGAGTCGAAGGCGCGCATTCCGGAGGCGGAAATGCGCAAGCGCGCGAGCGAGGCCTCGGCTCCGCGCGGATTCGAAAGGGCTCTGCGCGGAAAGATCGCCGCCGGCTTGCCTGCGGTGATCGCCGAGATCAAGCGGGCCAGCCCGAGCAAGGGACTGATCCGCGCGGACTTCGACCCGGCGCGCATCGCCGCGTCCTACCAGGCCCATGGCGCGGCGTGTCTTTCGGTGTTGACAGACCGCGAGTTCTTCGGCGGCTCGGCGCAGGATCTTGCCGCCGCGCGCGCCGCTTGCGCGCTTCCGGTGATCCGCAAGGATTTCATCATCGACCCTTACCAGGTGCATGAGGCGCGCGCCTGGGGCGCCGATTGCATCCTCCTCATCGTCGACGCGGTGCCCGATACGCAGCTTGCCGCGCTCGAGCGCGAAGCGATCAACCTCGGCCTCGACGTGCTGGTGGAATCCCACGATGCGTCCCAGCTCGCCCGCGCGCTGAAGCTTCGCACCGCGCTCATCGGCATCAACAACCGCGACCTGCGCAACTTCGAAACCCGGCTGGAAACCACGCTGGAGCTGGTCGATCGCATCCCGGAAGGCCGGATCCTGGTCACCGAGAGCGGGATTTCGACGCCAGAGGACGCTCGCCGCCTGCACAACGCGAAAGTGAGCGCTTACTTAGTAGGGGGCGCCTTCATGGCCGCCCCGGACCCGGGCAAGGAGCTTCAACGAGTGTTTTTCGGGGGTCCCGAGGGACTGTTGTGAAGCAGCAACAAGGGGCGTCATTTGTTGCATGAAAGGCGAAAAACAGCTTGAGTGATCGCTAGGGGTTTGGCATCATGCGGGTGGCTTCTCAAAAAGAATTCGGGGAAGTTCCAAGAGTCGGGGCGACAAAATCCCCACGAGGTTCCTCAAGAAATCGCATAAGCAATCAAGGCCTCACTTCAACAAAGGAGATTCTGATGAACAAAAAGCTGATCGCTCTGGCAGTCGCTGGCGCTTGCGTTGCGCCTGCCGCCATGGCGCAGACTGCGAACCCGGTCACCCTGTACGGTCGCGTGCATGCGACCTTCGAGGTGGTCGAGGCAACGGGAGGCGCTGCCGGCACGGCAGAAGTCGTTCGGCGCAACCGAGTAAGCGACCAGGCGTCGTTGCTCGGCGTGCGCGGCACAGAAGACCTCGGCGGGGGGCTCAAGGCATTCTTCCAACTCGAGACCGCGTTCAAGCCGGACGAGAACAACACGACGTTCGCTGCGCGTAACAGCGGTGTGGGACTGCAAGGCGGCTGGGGAAGCCTGCTGCTCGGTCGCTGGGACACGCCGTTCAAGGTCACCACGGGCGCAATCGACCCGTTCGGCGACGTGACGTTGGGTGGTTTTTCCGCCGCGATGCAAGGTCGTGGCCTGCCCGGGGCAAACGCGACTCCCGGAAATCAATTCGACCGCCGCGATCAGAACGTCGTCCAGTACTGGTCCCCCGCGTGGGCCGGCGTCGCAGTGCGCGCGAGCTACGCGATGAACGAAGGCCGCACCGCCGCTGTGAACCCGCAGCGCTGGTCGGCTAGCATTACCTACACCGGGGGTCCGCTGTACATCGGCTACGCGGCCGACGAGTTGAAGGACAACCCGTACCCGGCGGCCACGGTGCTGAAGAAGCAGACGGGCGACGCCCTGTTCGGCAACTTCACCTTCGGGCCGATCAAGCTCGGCGCGCTTTATGAGCAGTTCAAGCGCACCGGCTACGGCAAGCAGAAGTCATGGATGGGCAACGTCGTGTGGACGCTCGGCAACAGCCAGCTCATTTACCAGTACCAGACGACGAAGGACGGTCAAATCAGTCCGCCCACGGCACTGGGCCAGCCGGAGTGCAAGGTGAACTCACTGGGGTACCAGTACAACTTCAGCCGCCGCACGTTCTTCCTTGGCCAGTACACCAAGGTCGAAAACAACGCCGAAGCGGCCTGCAACTTCGGCTCCCAGGATCTTGCGATCGTCAAGGGCCAGGATCTCAAAGGCATCTCGCTGGGATTGCGTCACATTTTCTGATCGTTACAGATCGGAAGCTGTCCGAAGAGGGCGCGGCTCCAAACCGTGCCCTTTTTCTTTCCATGAGACCCACCGCCTTTCGCGCTCCCGCGGGCCCCCTCGACCACTTGCTTGCGGTGGCCGACGAGGCATTGCGCGCGCTTTCGGGCGCCACCACCGCGACGCGGGCTCTGCCGTGCGCCGGGCGCGAAGTCCCGGTGTCGCCCGACGATCGGCGCCTGTCGGCGGGGTTGATGCGTGTGAACCACACCGGGGAAGTGTGCGCACAGGCGCTCTACAGCGGCCAGTCGATGTTCGCGCGCGATCCCGCTGTGCGCAGCGCCTTGCAGACGGCGGCGGCGGAGGAACGCGACCATCTCTCGTGGTGCCGCGACCGCCTCGGCGACCTGGGCTCGCGCCCGAGTCTCCTCGATCCCGTGTGGTACGCGGGCTCGTTCGCTTTGGGAGTCGCATCGGGGCTTGCCGGAGACCGCTGGAGCCTGGGCTTCCTTGCCGAGACCGAAGCGCAGGTGGAGCGGCACCTCGAGGGACACCTTGAGCGCCTGCCGCTCGGCGACGTGTGCAGCCGCGAGATCGTGGCGCAAATGCGCGACGACGAGAACCGGCACGGCCAGGCCGGCCGCGACCTGGGCGCGCGGGAATTGCCCTACGTAGTCAAGCTCGCGATGCGCGCCGCGTCGAAGGTGATGACGCGCGCTGCGCACTGGGTGTGAGCCTCAGGCCTCGCGCAGCTCGTAGTCGAAGGTGATCACGGCGGTCGCGGCGAGCATGATCGTGGCCGAGCAGTACTTCTCCTTGGAGAGCTTTATCGCGCGCTCGACTTGCGCCTTCGCGAGTCCCTTGCCGGTCACCACATAGTGCAGGTGAATGCGCGTGAAGACCTTGGGATCCTGATCCGCGCGATCGGCCTCGACCTCGACGACGCAATCGGTGATCGGCTGGCGCGCCTTGCGAAGGATGTGCACCACGTCGATCGCGCTGCAGGCGCCCGTTCCCATCAGCACGAGCTCCATGGGGCGCGCTCCCAGGTTCTTCCCGCCAATGTCCGGCGCGGCATCGACCACGACGCCGTGCCCGCTGCCACTCTCGGCGACGAAGGTGATGCCTTCGACGAGCTTGATGCGTGCCTTCATCGAATCTCCGGATGTTCTTCGGGAGGAAGCTCGAGCCAGGTCTTCATCAGATTCCAGCCGACAGCGAGAAGGGCGGGCCCCACGAAGAGCCCGATGAAGCCGAACGCCAGCGCTCCGCCGAAGACGCCGAGGACCACGACCAGCATCGAAAGGTTGCCCGCGCGGCTCATGAGGATGGGCTTCACGACGTTGTCCACGGAGCTGATCACCGCGACTCCGTAGATGATCATGAAGATCGACCAGCCGACCTGGCCGTGGAAGTAGAGCCACGCCGCGGCGCCGCCCCAGATGAGCACCGGGCCCATCGGCACGAGCGAGAGGATGAACGTGAGCGCCGCCAGGAGGAGCGCACCCGGCACTCCGGCAATGACAAATCCGATTCCCGCGACCACCGCCTGCGCGAACGCGGTGCCGATGAGGCCGTAGATCACGCCCTTCACGGCGCTCTGCGCCGTTGCGATGAGCGCCGCGCCGTGCTCGGGCCCCGCGATGCGCACCATGCCCTCGATCACGAGGCGGCGGATGCGATCGCCGTCACGGTAGAAGAAGTAGGCCACGAAGATCGCGATGAGGAGCTGGACCAGGCCCTGGCCGGCGGCGCTGCCCATCGCGAGGAGGAAGTTCTTCGCCGGCTCGGTGAAGCGCTTGGCGAATTCGATGAAGTCGGCGCTGCTTTGCGTGAGCGTGCGCACGTATTCATCGAGCAAGGGGCCGAGGCCCGGGATGTCGCGGATGAAGGCGGGAAGGGCGAGCGTGGACTTCTGCTCGAGGAAGCCGCGGAAGAGCTCCACCACCCGCGCGCTGTAGACCACGATGCTCTGCGCGGCGAGCGCCACGGGGACGACGAGCGCGATGATGAGGACCGCCACGATGACGAGCGCCGCGAGCCAGGAGCGGCCCTTCAGCCGGTCGCGGAGCGTGAGGAAGACGGGCCAGGTCGAGAAGCACAGGATCCCGGCGAACAGGATCGCGCCCATGAAGGGCTGCAGCACCAGGAAGCAGCCGATCACCAACAGGGCGATTGCGGCGATCCTGGCGTATTGCTCGAAGCGGCTGGCGGGCATGGCGGCATCGAGTTTGACACAAAGTGATGATTTACCTATAATTTCAGGTTCGCAGCTCGCTGTACCCGCACGTTTGCAGTCACCCAAAACAAGCCGGTCAAAGTATTTCTGGGGCGCACACCCCCGGATTCACCCAGGGCCAGGCATGAAAGGAAATCAATGAAGACCTTCTCGGCCAAGCCGGATGAGGTTCGGCGCGATTGGTTCGTGGTGGACGCCACGGACAAAGTCCTGGGCCGTCTCGCGGCGGAAGTCTCGCGGCGCCTGCGCGGCAAGCACAAGCCCGAATTCACCCCCCACGTGGACACCGGCGACTACATCGTCATCGTGAATGTGGAGAAGATCCGCGTCACGGGCGCCAAGGCGACCGACAAGAAGTACTACCGCCACTCGACCTACCCGGGCGGCATCTACGAGACGAACTTCACCAAGCTCCAGGCGCGCCATCCGGATCGCGTCCTCAAGCTCGCGGTGAAAGGCATGCTGCCCAAGGGCCGCCTCGGCTACGCGATGATCAAGAAGCTGAAGATCTACGCGGGCCCGGCGCATCCCCACACGGCACAGCAGCCCAAGAACCTCGAGATCTAAGGAGCTACCATGATCGGCAAATACAATTACGGCACGGGACGGCGCAAGAGTGCCGTGGCGCGTGTGTTCCTGAAAGCGGGCAAGGGCGAGATCATCGTGAACGACAAGCCCGTGGACATCTTCTTCTCGCGCGAGACCGGCCGCATGATCGTGCGCCAACCCCTCGAGCTCACCAACCACGTGCAGACCTTCGACATCATGGTGAACGTGGCCGGCGGCGGCGAGTCGGGCCAGGCGGGTGCGGTGCGCCACGGCATCACGCGCGCCCTCATCGAATACGATCCCACCCTCAAGCCCACGCTCTCCAAGGCGGGGCTCGTGACCCGGGATGCGCGCGAAGTCGAGCGCAAGAAGGTCGGCCTGCACAAGGCGCGACGCCGCAAGCAGTTCTCGAAGCGTTAAGGCGGGAGATCGCTGTTCGGTATCGCTCTTCACGAACAAAGCCGCCTCACAGCGGCTTTGTCGTTACTGGGAGCCATTGAATGATCAAGGTTGGAGTCGTCGGCGGAACGGGCTATACAGGCGTGGAATTGCTGCGCCTGCTTGCCGGCCATCCGCAGGTCGAGGTTGCGGCGATCACTTCGCGCGGCGAGGCGGGCGTCAAGGTTGCGGATTACTTCCCGTCGCTGCGTGGCCGCTACGACCTCGCGTTTACGGATCCGGCGAAGGCGCCGCTTAAGGACTGCGATTGCGTGTTCTTCGCCACGCCCAACGGCGTCGCGATGAGCCAGGCGCGCGCGCTCCTCGATTCGGGCGCGCGCATCGTCGATTTCTCCGCGGACTTCCGCCTGAAGGACCTGGCCACTTGGGAGAAGTGGTACAAGGTCTCCCATGCCTCCCCCGAGCTTTTCGACGAGACGGTCTACGGCCTGCCGGAAGTCAACCGCGAGCGCATTCGCAAGGCGCGCCTGGTGGCGAACCCGGGCTGCTATGCCACCGCGGTGCAGCTGGCCCTCCTGCCGCTCGTCGAAAGCGATCATGTCGACCACGGCCACCTCATCGCCGACGCCAAGTCGGGCGTGAGCGGCGCGGGGCGCAAGGCCGAGCTCGATATCCTGTTCTCGGAAGCGACCGACAATTTCAAGGCCTACGCTGTGAAGGGCCATCGCCACCACCCCGAGATCCTCGAGAGCCTCACGAGCCTCGAGAGCGTCTCGGGGCGGCACCTGGGGCTCACCTTCGTGCCGCACCTCGTGCCCATGGTGCGCGGGATCCTCGCGACCATTTACGCGCGCATCACCTCGGAGGCCGACTTCCAGGCGCTCTTCGAGAAGCGCTACGCGAAGGAACCGTTCGTCGACGTTCTCCCGCCCGGCTCGCATCCGGAGACGCGCTGGGTGCGCGGGACCAACCAGTGCCGGATCGCGGTTCACCGCCCATACGACGCGGACACGCTGGTTGTCCTCGCTGTCGAGGACAACCTGGTGAAGGGCGCCGCGGGCCAGGCAGTGCAGAACATGAATCTCATGTTCGGATTTGCCGAGACGCAGGGCCTTGAGCAGATCGCCGTGGTTCCCTGATGCGAGGCATCGGCCGGAGGCTGCGCAGCAGTTTCGGCATCGGCTCGGGGCGGATGGCGATCCGCTCCCAGCATGCGTGGTACTGGCGATGGACGCTCAACATCCTGATGATGGCGCTGGTCGGCGCCGTCGTCTGGTGGCTGGTGCAGAACAGCTATCGCATCACCGGCTTCGACATCGAGGATGTGAAGCACCAGATCAACACGCTCACCGAGGAAAACCGCGTGATGAAGCGGAACCTGGAAGCGGCGCGGGCCACAGCGTCGGAACGCGACCGCCAGCTTCAGATCGAGAAGGCGGCTCAGGGCGAGCTCGCCCGCTCCGTGGCGCAGCTCCAGGAAGAGAACGCGGCGCTGAAGGAGGACCTCGGGTTCCTCCGCAACATCATGTCCTCAGGCACGACTCCGGAAGGGCTCGGCATGTCCAACCTGAAGATCGAGCGCGACGGCAAGTCCAACGAATTTCGCTACCGGATGCTGCTTACCCAAGGGGGGCAGCGCAAGCAGGATTTCAAGGGCAAGGTCCAGATCGTGGCCCGGGTCGCCAAGGACGGGGCCATCAGCAGCATCACCTTCCCGGACCCCTCCGCGGGCGACGCTGCGGGCAGCTTCGAATTCCGCTTTTACCAGAAGATCGAGGGACGCTTCGCGATCCCCGACGGCACGACACTGAAAGGGGCAGACGTGCGCGTTTTGGCGCTTCCCGGGGGACAGGTTAAACTGTCCCGAACCGTAAGCCAGCTGTAGGGAGGTTCCATGTTCGGCAAATCCAACAAGCCCAGCCCGATCGACAGCCTCATCGGCACCGGCACCCTCATCGAGGGCGACATCTCCTTCACCGGGGGGCTGCGCATCGACGGGCACGTGAAGGGCAACGTGAAGGCCACCGGAAATAAACCGGGCACTTTGGTCGTCTCGGAGCTTGCAAAAGTGGAAGGCGACATCGATGTAGCGCATGTGGTCATCAACGGCACCGTCGCGGGGCCCGTGCGGGGGTCGGAGTACGTCGAACTCCTCCCCAAGGCCCGTGTCACAGGAAATGTGTCGTACAAGTCGATCGAGATCCACGTGGGCGCGATCGTGATGGGCCAACTGATGTACGAAAGCCCGCAGAAGAGCGAGAAGGTCGTCGAGTTGAAGCCCGCATCGGGCGCCTCCGACTGATCGCCCCCACAAACTGGAGAACACCATGAACGACATGTCCACTGCCACCGCGATGCCCGACCCGCTGCTCTTCACCGACAGCGCCGCGAGCAAGGTGAAGGCCCTCATCGAGGAAGAAGGCAACAACGACCTCAAGCTGCGCGTGTTCGTGACGGGCGGCGGATGCTCGGGACTGCAATACGGGTTCACCTTCGACGAGGTCACCAACGAGGACGACACGGTGATGTCGAAGAACGGCGTGAGCCTGCTCATCGATCCCATGAGCTACCAGTACCTGGTCGGCGCCGAGATCGACTACACCGAGGGCCTCGAGGGCGCGCAATTCGTAATCAAAAACCCGCAAGCCACCTCCACCTGCGGCTGCGGCTCTTCGTTTAGCGTCTAGGGATTCTCAAGCGGCCGGCCTGCGGGCCACCAAGGGGAGCTTCGGCTCCCCTTTCGTTTTTCGGGCCGCGTAGACCGCGCCGAGGATTCGCGGCGCGCGTGCGCCCGTCGCCGCAGTGAGATCGACGGGCTCGCGACGCACGCACTTCATCGCTAGCCACGCGAAGGCCATGGATTCCACGTGCCCCGCGGGCACGCCGAGCGCATCGGTGGGCGACACCCTGCGCGCCCCGGCGCGAGCCTCGATGCGCTTGGTGAGCGCGGCGTTGCGCGCCCCGCCTCCGCAGAGATAGATCTCTTCAGTCGCCGCGCAGAAGCGATCGATGGCGTCGACGATTGCCAGCGCGGTGAACTCGGTGAGGGTCGCCTGCACGTCTTGCGGACGCAGGCCCGCGGGCATGCGCTCCTCGAGCCATGCCAGGCGGAAGAGCTCGCGCCCGGTGCTTTTCGGCGGGGGAGATCGGAGAAACGGCTCTTCGAGGAGCTTGGCCAGGAGCGCTTCGTCGATGCGGCCGCTCGAAGCCCAGCGGCCTTCGTCGTCATAGGGCTGGAGCAGGTGGCGTTGCGCCCAGGCGTCGAGCAGCACGTTGCCCGGACCGCAGTCGAAGCCGAGCGTCTTCTCGCCGGGTCCGAGGCGAGTCACGTTGCTGATGCCGCCGATGTTCACCACCGCGCGCGAGCGCGAGGGATGGCGGAACATCGCCTCGTGGAATGCGGGGACGAGCGGCGCGCCCTGGCCGCCCGCGGCCATGTCGCGACGCCGGAAATCGGCGACCACGTCGATGCCAGTGCGCTCGGCGAGGCGCGCGGGATCGTTCAGCTGGATCGTGAAGCCGAGATCGGGGCGATGGCGGACGGTCTGGCCGTGGCAGCCGACGGCGCTCACCATCGAGTGCGCTATGCCGGCCTTTGCCAACACGGCCTCGACGGCGGCAGCGTAGAGGTCGGCGAGCTCGAGGGATGCCCTCGCGGATAGCTCGAGCAGGTCGGCGCCCGGCTCCGAAAGGACGAGTAACTCCGCGCGCAGGCGTTGTGGAAAAGGCAAGGTCGCGAATGCGAGCGTGCGAGGCGACGATGGCGAGAAATCGACGAGGGCTGCGTCGGCGCCGTCGAGGCTGGTGCCCGACATCAAGCCGACGAAAAGCGAGCCCACGCTACTCGAAACGAGCCGCCGGGGCGGTGCTCACGAGGTCGATGGTGGAGCGCGCCTCGTTTGCGACTCTCTGGAATTGGGATTTCAGGCGAGCGGGAATGGGCTCCGCCTTGGGAAGCGCCACGCGGAGAGGATCCAAGTGGATGCCCGCCATCTTGAATTCGTAGTGCAGGTGCGGCCCAGTCGCATAGCCCGTGGCGCCCACGTAACCGATCGACTCGCCTTGGCGTACTCGCACGCCTGCATGCACGCCACTCGCGAACCCCGAGAGATGCGCGTAGAGCGTGGTGACGCCGCTGCCGTGTCTCAGCTCCACCGCGTTGCCGTAGCCGCCGCGAACCCCCGCCCCCACCACGTAGCCATCGGCGGTCGCCAGCACGCGCGTGCCCTTGGGGGCCGCGAAATCGACTCCGGTGTGCGCCCGCCAGTTGTTGAAGATGGGATGGAAGCGCGCACCGAAGCCGGAGCTCACGCGCGAAAATTCCACGGGCGAGCGCAAGAACGCCTTGGCGCGATTGGACCCGTCGAGCGAGTAATAGCCATCGACGCCCTCGTCATCCCTGAAGAGCACCGCATTATGCGTGCGCCCGTCGTTCACGAACTTTGCCGCGAGGATGCGCCCGGGCGCGACCAGCTCGCCGGCTTCATAGATCATCTCGTACACCAGAGAGACGCTGTCCCCCTTGCGGAGATCGGCGTGGAAATCGATGTCGGTCGCGAATACCTTCGTGATCTGCATCGCGATCGCGTCCGGGATGCCCGCGGAATCGGTCGCCGCGAAGAGCGACGAGCGGATCGTGGCAGTCTTGTACACGAGGCGCGGCCTATCGGTGAGGGCGCGCTGGCTGGCACGCAGGCCCTCAGATGTGCGAACCACTTCGAGGAGAGCCGCCGGGCCCATGAAGTAGCGCAGCGCGAGGAGTTCGCCCTCGATCCCGCGCTCGGCCTGCAACATTCGTCCGGGGACCAGCTGGCGGAAGATGAGGCGCCCCGTAGCGTCCGACTTCAGGAACTCCAGCGCCTTGGGATCGCTCACGCCGAGTCGATCGAGGAGCGCCGCAACCGTGTCGCCACGAAGCACCCGCTCTTGCGAAATAAAGCGCGGGTCTTGCTCGGCGGCGGGGACCATTTCGGGGAGCTCGAGCGGCTCTCGCACCAGGGCAAGCTCGATATTCGCCGGCGCCGCACCCGGAACGATCCCGAAGGCGGTCACGACGGTGAGAGCAGGCAGGAGCAGCACGAGCGCGCCGAAAACAACACGGCGGACAGCGCCGGGGATGCCGGGTCGCTGCGCTAGAATGTCCGTTTTTTGTGCGGTCATGGAGCTCGTGTCGGAATCGTCCCACACAGCATAGCAGAACTCGCCTACAAGCCAAAAACGGAATTAAATCAATGGCTCAGCAGCAAGATTTACAGGTGATTCACCGCGGGGTCGACGAGCTCATCGTCGAGGACGACCTGATTCGAAAGCTCGCACGTGGCAAGCCGTTGCGGGTCAAGGCCGGATTCGATCCGACTGCTCCGGACCTGCATCTCGGGCACACGGTCGTTCTCAATAAGATGAGGCAATTCCAGGACTTGGGTCACCACGTGATGTTCCTGATCGGGGACTTCACCGGCATGATCGGCGACCCCAGCGGGCGTAACGTCACCCGTCCGCCGCTCACCCCGGAGCAGATCGCCGCCAACGCCGAAACCTATAAAGCTCAGGTGTTCAAGGTCCTGGACCCGGAGCGGACCGAGATCATGTTCAACTCGACCTGGAGCGAGCAGCTGGGCGCCTCGGGAATGATCAGGCTCGCCGGGAAATACACGGTGGCGCGCATGCTCGAGCGCGACGATTTCTCCAAGCGCTTCGCCGAAGAGCGGCCCATCTCGATCCATGAGTTCCTGTACCCGCTCATGCAGGGATACGACTCGGTCGCCATGAAGGCCGACGTCGAGCTGGGCGGCACCGACCAGAAATTCAACCTGCTCGTGGGGCGCGAACTGCAGAAGGACTACGGGCAGGAGCCGCAGGTGATCATCACGATGCCCCTCCTGGAGGGGCTGGATGGCGTGAACAAGATGTCCAAGTCGCTCGGCAATTACGTGGGCATTCACGACGCGGCCTTCGAGATGTTCAGCAAGCTGATGTCCATTTCCGACGTGCTGATGTGGCGCTACATCGAGCTCCTGTCCTTCGAGTCGCTCGCAACCATCTCGGCCTGGAAGGCTTCGATCGATGCGGGCGCCAACCCGCGCGACGTGAAGGCGCGCTTCGCCCAGGAGATCGTGGCGCGCTTCCATGACCAGGCGGCGGCCCGCTCCGCGCTCGAGGATTTCGAATCCCGCTTCCGACACGGCGGCATCCCCGTGGATCTCGTCGACCAGTCGTTCGAGGCGCCCGCGGAGGGGCTTTCGATCACCCAGGTCTTGAAGTCCTCGGGCGTATGCCCAAGCACCTCTGACGCAGTGCGCATGGTGGAGCAGGGCGGGGTCAAGGTGGACGGCGAGAAGGTGAGCGACAAGGCCCTGAAGCTCCCGCCCGGCGCCACGTACGTCCTGCAGGTCGGCAAGCGCAAGTTCGCCAAGGTCACCCTCCGGAAGGCGGGTTGAGTGGAAATTTCCCGCGGGTCCTTGCCCCGTTATCCGCAAAACGCGTATAATCGGCGGTTCTGCGGATTGATCTCGTTCACGCCAGTTTTCCGGCGGGGTTCGGGTTCGGCGCGGATCGCTCTTTAACAACTTACAGCCGATAGAGGTGGGTGCTGGGTATGCTTTAGTT
>JBDTXQ010000033.1:0-12674 GCA_040006115.1 Usitatibacter sp. | reverse complement strand
AGCATCACCGCCAACTCGATCATCGCGATCCGCGGCAAGGCGCTCGCCATCAAGGGCTTCAACCAGGTCCCGCCGCTCAACAACCGCGAGCTCTTCAACCGCGACCGCTTCATCTGCGCCTTCTGCGGCGGCGATTTCTCTCCTTACCGGCTCACTTGCGACCATATCCTGCCGATGTCGCGGGGTGGGCGCGACAGCTGGATGAACGTGGTCACCGCCTGCCGCGCATGCAACCAAAGGAAGGGCAGCCGCACTCCCGAAGAGGCGCGCATGCAGCTCATCTACGCGCCCTACATCCCGAACCGCGCCGAGTTCCTCATCCTCGCCAACCGCCGCATCCTCGCCGACCAGATGGAGTTCCTGCGTCAGCATGTGTCGGCCAACTCGAGGATCAACGAGCACCACGCGCCGGCGCAGAAGAGGCTGAGCTAGCTCCGGCGCGGTCGATAGGGAGCGCCATGTCGGCGAAGGCCGAGCACGTCTTTCACGAGATCCTCGCGCGCGGCTTCCGCGCCTACCCGCGCGGGATCGTGAACGGCTTCGTCTTCGCGGCCCTCACGATCGCATTCGCCTGGTCCGCACTCCCCCACGAGTTCCTGCTCGGGTGGTTCGCGGCCGGTCTCGCGGTGGCATTCGGCCGGCTTGCCATCTCGCGGGCCTTCGAGCGCTCGCCGCCCACCACCATGGCGCAGATGGACGCATGCGCGCGGCGCGCCGCAATCGGCTACGGCGGCACCGGGCTCCTGTGGGGAATCATGGGCGCGGCCTGCATCCACTACGCCCCCGAGGCGCGCGAATACATCCTCGTGGTCGCATTCCTGATCGTGCTTTTCGCCGTGCTGAACATGCAGTCCACGGCGGCCCACCCGCTGGTCTTTCGCGCCTTCCTCTTCAGCGCCATGGGGCCGATCATCGCGATGTGCGCGCTGGAGCCCGCGCCCCACTACGTGCTGCGCCTCGCCCTCGCTATCTTCGTGTTCTACGTGGCCTACTCCGTGGGGCGCAGCGGCAACCGCTATGTACGCGAATCCGTCGTCATGCGCTTCGAAAACGTGGAGCTCCTCCACGACCTCACGCGGCAGAAGGAAGCGCTCGACAAGGCGAACGCGGCGAAGACCCATTTCCTCGCCGCGGCAAGCCACGACCTGCGCCAGCCCATGCAAGCGGTGGTGCTGCTGGTGGAGAGCCTGCAGGAGCGCGTCGCCGACCCGGACACCCGCCGCATCGTGAAGAACATCCGCTCGTCGGTGTCGGCGATGGCCGCGCTCCTGAACGGCATCCTCGACATCTCCAAGTTCGAGGCCGGCACCGTGAAGCCGGAACGCTCGCATTTCCCGGTCTCCAATGTGCTCGAGCGCCTGCGCAGCACGCACGCCGAGCACGCGCTGCGCCGCGACCTCCCCTTCCACGTGGTGCGCAGCGACGCGGTGATCGAGACCGACCCTATCCTCCTCTATCGCGTCCTCGCCAACCTCGCGGGCAACGCGCTGCGCTACACCGAGCGGGGTCGGGTGCTGGTGGGCTGCCGGCGGCGCAGCGACGGGCTCGCGATCGAGGTATGGGACAGCGGTCCCGGGATCGCCGAATCCGACCTGCGCGACATCTTCCAGGAGTTCCACCAGCTCGGCACGCCGCGCGCCGACCGCGACCATGGGATGGGACTGGGCCTTGCCATCGTAGAGCGCACCGCGCACCTCCTGGGGCACCGGCTCGAGGTGAAGTCGCGCGTGGGCCGCGGCTCGGTGTTCTCGATTCTGGTCCCTTACGGCGAGGCCGCGAAGATCCGGCCTCCCGAACGCCAGCGCGGCGCCGACTGGGCCTCGCTCGACGGCTGCACCGTCCTGGTGGTCGAGGACGAGAGGGAAATCCGCGCGGCCATGACGATCCTCCTCGAAAGCTGGGGGTGCGAAGTGCTGAGCGCGGAATCGGGCGCGCAGGCCCTCTCGCTCCTTGACGGAAGCGTCGCCGCGCCGGACATGGTGCTCGCCGACTATCGACTGCCCGGCGAGGACAACGGCATCCACGTGATCCGCGCCGTAAGGGCCCGGCACCCGGGTGCGAGCGGCATCCTCATTTCGGGCGACGTCGCGCCCGCCGTCCTCAAGGAAGCCGAGGAATCCGGCTTCCGCCTCCTGCACAAGCCCATCAGGCCGGCGCGCCTGCGCTCGCTGCTCGGCAACGTCTGGCGTGAGCACGGCGCCTCGAAGCGCGCCGAGGCCCACGCGCAGGCCGCGTTGCTGCCGTGAAGATCCTCGTCATCGACGACCACGCGCTCATCCGCGCGGGGCTGCGGCCCGTGCTCGAGAAACTGGCGCCCGACGGCGAAGCCGCCGTGGTCCTGGAAGCATCGAGCTATGCGCGCGGCGTCGAGATCGCCGGCGAGAACCCCGACCTCGACCTGGTCCTGCTCGACTTCAACCTCCCCAATGTGACCGGGTTCGCGGCACTGGTGGACATCCAGGAGCGCTTTCCCGAGGTGCCGGTGGTGATCGTCTCGGGCGAGGACGATCCGGGGCTGGTGCGCGAGACCTTCGAGCGCGGCGCGCTCGGCTTCATCCCCAAGTCGTCGACGACGGCGGTAATTCTCTCCGCGCTGCGGCTCGTGCTCTCCGGCGGAACCTACCTGCCGCGCGAGATCATGGCGAGCGTGGCTGCCGCCGGGCCCGCCCCGCGGCCCCCGGCCAACCTTCGCGGCCTCGACATCACGCCGCGCCAGGCCGAGGTCCTCGACCTCATCCTCGAGGGCAAGTCGAACAAGGTGATCTGCCGCGAGCTCGGCCTCGCCGAGGGCACGGTGAAGAACCACGTGGCGGCGGTGCTGAAGGCTCTCAACGCGACCAATCGCGTCGAAGCCGTGATCGCCGCCGCCAAGCTCGGCCCCAGGGCCTAGCCATCATCCCAAGGTCCTAGGACCGCGGTCCGGGTCGGGGCGGCGCATCGGCCATCGAGCCGATTCACGCCACGAGCGCGTTTGCTTATCGTGCGGTCTCTCTTCCATCGGGAGCCTCACGTGTCCTTCGCCAACATCACTATCCGCACGCGCCTCACCCTTCTCCTCGCCTTCGTGAACGCGCTGCTATTCGCGGCGGCGGGCTACGCGTGGTACGCCATCACGCGCCTGAACGACCAGCTCGTGCACACCATCCAGGTGCAGGAGCGCTCCGACGACGCGATGAATTCCATCCGCGGCGCCCAGCTGAACTACAAGATCCAGGTCCAGGAATGGAAGAACATGCTCCTGCGCTCACAGGACACGCAGCTCTTCGAGCGCCACAGCAAGGGCTTCGCGGATTCCAGCGCGAAGGTCGTGAAGCACCTAACCGCGCTCAATGCGCAGGCGGTCGCCATCGGGCTCGCCCCCGGGCTCGCCGACAAGTCGCTCGCCGAGCAGGCGGAAGGCAATCGCCGCTACGCCGAGGCGCTGAAGCTGCTGCATTCGAGCGACTTCACCAGCGCCCAGGACGTCGACAAGGCGGTGCGCGGCATCGATCGCGCGACGACCGAACACATCGACGACCTGGCGAAGATCGTCCAGAAGCATGCGGACAATCTGGCGAGCCAGATCACCGAGGCCGCGGCCGCGGAAAAGAAGGTCCTCATCGTCGGCCTCGCGCTCCTTGCCCTCATCGCCGCGTCGGTGAGCATCGTCGCGGGCTACCTCACGATCCTCAACATCACCCGCCGACTGAAGCGCGCCACCGACTTCGCGAAGACCGTGGCCGCCGGCAACCTCGACGCGGAAGTCGAGACCGGCCGCCAGGACGAGCTGGGCCAGCTGCTCGGCTCCATGCGCGAGATGAACGGCTCGCTCGCAAGCATCGTCGACCGCGTGCGCCAGGCCGCCGAGATGGTGACCACCGCGTCCTCGCAGATCGCCGCGGGCAACACCGACCTTTCCGCGCGCACCGAGGAGCAAGCCTCGAGCCTCGAGGAGACCGCCGCCTCCATCGAGGAGATGACCGCGACGGTAAACCAGAACGCCCAGAACGCCGGGCAAGCCAACGACGTCGCCGCCACCGCGGCCCAGGTCGCCAAACGCGGCGGCGACGCCGTGGACCAGGTTGTGAAGATGATGGAGAGCATCCAGGGGAGCTCGCGCAAGATCGGCGACATCATCGGCGTGATCGATTCCATCGCCTTCCAGACCAACATCCTCGCGCTGAACGCCGCCGTGGAAGCGGCGCGCGCCGGCGAGCAGGGCCGCGGCTTCGCGGTCGTCGCGGGCGAGGTGAGGAGCCTCGCGCAGCGCTCGGCGGAAGCGGCGAAGGAAATCAAGAGCCTCATCACCGATTCCGTGCAGCGTGTGGACGCGGGCGCGAAGCTCGCCGACGGGGCCGGCCAGACCATGGGCGAGGTCGTGTCCAGCGTGAACCGCGTCTCGCAGATCATCGGCGAGATCGCCGCGGCCACCAAGGAGCAAAGCTCCGGCATCGTGCAGGTGAACCAGGCGGTGGGCGACCTCGACAAGGCGACGCAGCAGAACGCGTCCCTCGTGGAGGAATCCACCGCAGCGTCCGAATCCCTGAAGGAGCTCGCGCGCGAGATGGTGGACGCGGTCTCGGTCTTCCGCCTCTCGAGCCGCCCGGCCGCGCTCGCGGCCTCGCCGTGGACGGCCTCCGCCACCCTTCCCGCGCGGGAGCGCCCCGCGGCGCGCCCGCGCATCGAGTCCAAGGTGCACACCAAGGCCCTCGTCCCCGCGAGCGGCGCCGAAGAATGGAAGGAATTCTGATGAGCGCCGATGCCAACGCCAAGCGCGACGAGTTCCTGTCGTTCCGCCTGGGCAGCGAGGAATACGCGATCGACATCCTGCAGGTGCGCGAGATCCGCGCGTGCGAGCCGGTGACTCGCATCGCCAACGCCCCGGCGTTCTTCAAGGGCGTGATCAGCCTGCGCGGCGCGATCGTCCCGATCGTGGACCTGCGCGTGAGGCTCGGGCATGAGGCGGGGTTCGGTGCGGCCACCGTCACCATCATCCTCAACCTCGCGGATCGGCTGATCGGCATCGTGGTCGACGCCGTCTCCGATGTGGTGGCGCTCCTGCCCGGCGACGTGCGCCCCGCGCCGGACTTCAACGGCGCGATCGACGCGGCCTTCATCCGCGGCTTGGCGCCCCTCGAAGGCCGCATGCTGATCCTGGTCGACATCGCGCGCCTCTTGACGAGCGGGGACATGGCGATCGTCCAGCGCGAGGCCGCGTGAGGACCATCGGCAGGGAGCTCGCCCTCGGCATGGACGCGGCGCTCGAGGCCGCGGAGCGCGAGCTGGCGCAGGTGCGCGCGATCCTGCGCCTCGCGGTGACCGGCCTCGTCGCCGAGTTCGGCCCGGTTGCGCGGCGCGAGGGCGTGGTCGCCCTGCAGTTCCAGGACGTCTCCGACCAGATCCTCACGAGCGCCGGGCGTCGCCTCGAAATGCTGCGCCACGTGCTCGGCAAGGACGTTGCAGCCCCGCCCCACGCCGATCCCACCGCGACGCCGCTCGCCGCCGGCACCGCCGAATATTTCCAGGAGTAAGCCGTGAGCCACACCAGCCACACCATTCTTGCAGTCGACGATTCGCCTTCCATGCGTCGCATGGTCGTATACGTGCTCACCTCGGCGGGCTACTCGGTCCTCGAAGCGGGCGACGGCGACGAGGCCCTGCGCCTGGCGCGCAAACACCCGGTGGACGCCGTCCTCACCGACCAGAACATGCCGAACATGGACGGCATCGCGCTGGTGGAGCGCCTGCGCGCCCTCGAAGGCTACGCTTCGACGCCGATCATGCTGCTCACCACCGAGTCCTCCGCGGAGATGAAGCAGAAGGGCCGCGAAGCGGGCGCCACCGGCTGGATGGTGAAGCCCTTCGACCCGGAGCGCCTCATCGAGATGTTCGCGAGGATCCTGCCGTGAGCGCGACCGGCCGGGTACGACTTTCCGGCGCCGATATCCTCCTGCGCACCGCCGAAGGCACGCGCCGCATGAGCACTCGCGACACCGACCTTTCGTCGAAGCTGCGCTCGGTGCTGTTCCTCATCACCGGCCGCGCGACCGTGGCGGAGCTCCTCGATGGCGCCGGCAACATGCGCGACATCCTCGAAGGCCAGGTCGCGACGCTGATCGAGATGGACCTCGTCGAGGCGGTGAGCACCTCGCCCCCGCCGCCCGAGCTTCCCCCCGTGGCGGGCGCGAAGATCGAGCTGCTGAAGCGCCTCGAGGCGAGCGGCTCGTGCGAAGCGGCGCTCCTCGCCGACGAGCTCCTCGACGCCCGGACGCTGCGAGAGCTCGCCGTGCGCGCGCGCGAGATCGCCTACCGCCTGCGCGACGTCGACGGCAACGCCATCGCCGAGAAATTCTGGGCCGAGGCGAAGAAGATCCTCGTCGCGTGGCGCGACCTCGCCATGAGCTCGGGCCGCTGACATGGGTGAGCTCGGCACGGCCGCCTTCGAGCGCGTGCGGCGGTTGATCCACGAGATCGCCGGCATCTCGCTAGGGCCCACCAAGCGCACCATGGCCATGAACCGGCTGACGCGCCGCCTCGAGGCCACGGGACACGAGCGCTTCTCGACCTACCTCGACCAGGTGGAGGCGCCCGATTCCCCGGAGCGCGTGCACTTCGCCAACGCGCTCACCACGAACCTCACCAGCTTCTTCCGCGAGCCGCACCACTTTCCGATGCTCGTCGAGCACCTGCGCGCGCGCCCCGCCGGCATGCCGCCCGCGGTGATCTGGAGCGCGGCGTGCTCCACGGGCGAGGAGCCCTATTCGATCGCGATGGCGTTGCACGAGGCCGGCGAGGACGTCTCCCGCAAGGCGCGCATCCTCGCCTCCGACGTCGACACCGAAGCGCTCGACACGGCGCGCCGCGCGATCTATCCGCTCGAGCGTGCCGCCACCGTGGGCGAGACGCGGCTGCGCCGCTTTTTCCTGCGCGGCGGCGGCTCGCGCACCGGCCTTGCGAAGGTGCGCCCCGACGTGGGCGCGATGGTGGAGTTCAGCCACGTCAATTTGTGCGCTGGCGCCTGGCCCATCGAAGGCCCGCTCGACGCGATCTTCTGCAGGAACGCGATGATCTATTTCGCCAAGCCCACCCAGCTCGAGGTGCTGCAACGCTTCCGTCCGCTCATCGCGGACGGAGGCCTGCTATTCGCGGGACATTCGGAGAATTTCCACTACCTCGCCGGCCACTTCCTGCGCGCTCGCGGCCAGACCGTCTACGAGCTCATCGCTTAAGACCGCCATGACGCTCGACCTCAATATCCCGGCCGACTCGGTCCGGGTGCTGCCGGGCGAATATTTCGCCACCACCCGCGACATGGCGATCGTGACCGTGCTGGGCTCGTGCGTGGCCGCCTGCCTGCGCGACCGCAAGAACGGCATCGGCGGCATGAACCACTTCATGCTGCCGCGCGGCCGGGGGGAGGCGAGCCCCGCTTCGGCGTCCGCGCGCTATGGCGTGCAGGCGATGGAGCTTCTCATCAACCACCTGGTGAAGCTCGGCGCGCGGCGCCCGAACCTCGAGGCCAAGGTCTTCGGCGGCGGCAACGTGCTCACGGGACTGACCGCGCTCAATGTGGGCCAGCTGAACGCCGAGTTCGCCTCCGCCTTCCTGCGCGCGGAATCGATCCCGGTAGTCGCCTCCGACCTGCAGGGGACCAGCTCCCGCAAGGTCTGCTATTTCCCCGCGACCGGCCGCGTGCTGGTGCGATCCCTCCAGAACGGGCAGGTGCGCAACATCGCCGAGCGCGAGGCGCGTTACGTGGGGCGGCTGAACGAGCTTCCCGGCGGCGGCGACGTGGAGTTCTTCCGGTGATGGCCCGAATCCTCGCCGCCCTCTTCGCCCTCCTCGTCCACGCGGCCTCGGCCTTCGAGGTGCCGAAGCAGCTCGTGGTGGTAAGCGACGACAACTATCCGCCCTACCTCTTCCACGGCGTCGACGGCGCGCTGCGCGGGATCGTGAAGGACAAATGGGACCTCTGGTCGCGCCATACCGGCGTCGCCGTCGAGATCCGCGGCTCGAGCTGGGCGAACGCGCAGGAGAGCGTGCGCAAGGGCGAGGCCGACGTGATCGAGGCGCTGGCACACACCGAGCGGCGCCGCGCCAGCTACGAGTTTCCGGCGACGCCCTCCACGATGGAGGCGCGCGTGTACTTCCACCGCACCGTCACCGGGATCAGCGATCTGGCGAGCATGCGCGGCTTCACCGTTGCCGCGAAGGCAGGCAGCGCGTGCGCCGAGTGGCTGCGCGCGCAGCAAGTCGAGCCGATCCGCACCTATCCCGATTCCGAGGCGCTGGTGCGCGCGGCGGGCGCGGGCGAGGTGCGGCTTTTCTGCATGGACACGCTCGCCGCGCAGTACTTCCTCTTGAAGCACGGGCTGGTCGACGAGTTCCGTCAATCGCCCGTGCTCTACACGGCGCCGTTTGACTGGGCGGTCGCGCATGGCCGCGCGGAGCTGCGCGACTTCGTGCAGGCGGGATTCGCCGGTATCGAGCCGAACCAGCTCGCGCAGATCGACGCGCAATGGCGCGGCAGCGCGCTGCGCGGGCCGCTCGACACGCGCTACCTCGTCTACCTCGTGGCTGCGGGCCTCGCGGTGCTCGGTTTCTCGTCGGTGGTCCTGTTCCGCAACCACTGCCTGCGCCGGCTTGCCCGGGCCAAGGCCGCGGAGCTGATGCGCGCCGTCGATTCACTGAAGAAGCACGCCGCGCGCGCGCAGTACTTCGCCACGCGCGATCCCCTCACCGACCTTCCCAACCGCCAGCTGCTGCGCGAGCGGCTTTCTCTCGCCATCGCGCGCGCCCGGCGCCATGGGCGGATGGTCGGCGTGGTGCTGATCGACCTCGACCGGTTCAAGGCGGTGAACGATACCTTCGGCCAGGAGTTCGGCGACCACGTGCTGAAGAAGGCCGCGGCGCGCCTGGTGCGATGCGCGGGAGCCGGGGCCACGGTAGCGCGCGTGAGCGGGGACGAGTTCGTCATCATCCTCGCGCACACCAACGTCGAGGAGACGGGCGCCGTAGCCACTGGGGCGCTCGCGCGGCTGCGCCATCCGTTCGACATCGAGGGCCAGCGGGTCTATTGCACGGCGAGCGCCGGCGTGGTGCTCTTCCCGGGCGACGGCACGGCGCCCGCGGAGCTCCTGCGCAACGCCGCGATCGCCATGGATTGCGCGAAGGAAAACGGGCGCAACAACGTCCAGGTCTACCGCCCGGAGATGCAGCAGCTCGCGGCGAGGCGCCTCGCCCTCGAGACCGAGTTGCGCGGTGCGCTCGAGCGGCGCGAGTTCGAGGTCCACTACCAGCCGCGCATCGCGCTCGCGACCGGCAAGGTGAGCGGCTTCGAGGCGCTGCTGCGCTGGCGCCATCCGGTGCAGGGCCTCCTCGGGCCCGCGGAATTCATCCCGATCCTCGAGGACACCGGGCTCATCGTCGCGGTCGGCGCGTGGGTCCTGCGCACCGCATGCATGCAGGTGCGCGCGTGGCAGGCAATCGGCCTCGACTCGCCTCCCATCGCGGTGAACCTCTCCGCGCGGCAATTCCACCAGCGCGACCTCGACGCCGTGGTGGGTCGCATAGTCGCGGAGACTGGCGTGGACGCTTCGAAGCTCGAGCTCGAGCTCACCGAGTCGCTCCTCATGCGCGAGCCCGAGGAGGCGGCGCGCACGCTGCGCCACCTCGAGAGCATGGGCATCCGCCTCGCGGTGGACGACTTCGGGACCGGTTACTCGAGCCTGTCGTACCTGAAGCGCTTCCCGATCGCCGCGCTGAAGGTCGACCGCAGCTTCATCGCCGACGTGACGACTAACCCCAGTGACGCGGCAATCACGCTCGCCATCGTGAATCTCGCCCATAGCCTCGGCATGAAGGTGGTCGCCGAGGGCGTAGAGACCGAAGATCAGCTCGACTTCCTCAAGCGCCACGGCTGCGACGAGATCCAGGGCTACCTCTTCAGCCCCCCGCTGCCCGCCGCCGAGGCGCAGCTCTTGCTCACCTGAAAAGTCGTGTCAGGTACGACATAAAAAGTCGTACCTGACACGACTTATTTGTCGGACTGGATCTGCGCACGCAACCAATCGACGAACTTGCGCGACTCGGGCCGCTCGCCCGCGTCGCGGGCAAAGACCGCGTGGAAGCCACGCGCCAGGCGCTGCTGCTGGCCGAAGAGGGGCACGAGCTGGCGCGCGCGGATGTGCTGCCCGGCGAGCGTCATGCGGCCCAGCGCGATGCCCTGGCCGTGGAGCGCCGCGTGGATCACCTGGTCGTACTGGTCGAAGGTGAGCGTGCCCGCGGGCGTCGCATCCTCGACGCCCATCGCCTCGAACCACGCCGCCCAGGAGAGCCACGGCCAGCGCCGCGATGCCTCGTGCAGGTTGAGGAGCACGTGGTGGCGCAGGTCCTGCGGACGGGCGAGCGGCAGCTTCGCCCGCTTCGCCTCCTTCAGGTATGCGGGACTGCACATCGCCGCGAGGTGCTCGCCCACGAGGAACACGGCTCCCGGCGGCACGCGATTCAGTGGGCAATCGCGGATCGCGACGTCGATCCCCTCGCGCTCGAGTTCCACCACCTCGTGGGTCGCGGTGATGCGCACGTCGACGTGGGGATGCTCCTTGCGAAAGCGCGCGAGCCGCGGCACCAGCCAAAGCGCCGCGAACGACACCGTGGTGGTGACGGTAAGCACGTGGCCCTTGCGCGTTTCCTTGAGCTTGCGGGTGGCGTCCCGCAGCAGGTCCAGCGTCTGCGCGACCGTGCGGTAGTACGCCTCGCCAGCGTCGGTGAGCGCGAGCGCCTTGTGCCGGCGGTGGAAGAGCTCCACCCCGACGAACGACTCGAGCGCCTGTATTTGCCGGCTCACCGCCGACTGGGTGAGGAAGAGCTCCGCCGCCGCGCGGGTGAACGACAGGTGGCGCGCCGCCGCCTCGAACCCGCGCAGCAAGTCGAGGGGTGGGAGCGCGCGGCCCGAGCTAGTCATGCGTGCGGCTCATGCTGATGATTCGCCCTTTTCGTTTGTGGGGGCCCAAGCGCAGGGGGAAGATGACCTGAATCCGACCCGCACCGCGACCATTCTGCATGCTGTCGGAGCATCCGACAAGGAGCTGAAATGCAAATGAACATGAAGGCACCGGTGCTCTCGCTCGAGGCCGGCCAGGTCCTCACCCTCGACGACGCGGAAGGCATGCGCATCCTCTCGCGCACCGGGACCGTGTGGGTCACTGAGGAAGGCAGCCGCGTGGATCACATCGTCGGTCCCGGCGATACGCTCGTCGTGGCGCGACCGGGGCGCACTGTGGTGCAGGCGCTCGACGCGGCGTGGATCTCGCTCGCCGACGGCCCCACCGCCGCCAACGACCCCAACTGAAGGCGGACTCGATGCATTTCGAAACCTCATGGCATGCCGACGGGCTGCGCTGGATCGCCTCCCTCTTCCTCGAAGCCGCGAACTCGCTCGAGCGCTCCGCCGCGCGCCCCTGCGAGCGCGAGCACGCCGAGCTCTTGCCGCACGACGATCCCATCGACAGCCTGCGCGGCCGCATCCAGTCGCGCTACTTCTAGCCGGGGTCAGACCCTGCTCTGACCCCGGTTCAAAGTTGGCGCTCGAGGAACATCGCGTCGCCGTAGCTGAAGAAGCGGTAGCGGTGGGAAACGGCGTGCGCGTAGGCGCGCCGGATCGCCTCGACGCCCGCGAACGCGCTCACCAGCATGAGCAGGGTCGACTTCGGCAGGTGGAAGTTGGTGATCAGCGCATCGACCACCCTGAAGCGGTACCCCGGCGCGATGAAGAGCCGCGTCTCGGCGCTCCCCGCGATGAGCTTCCCGCTCGAGGCCGCCGATTCCAGCGCCCGCAGCGCCGTGGTTCCAACCGCGATGACGCGCGCCCCCTTCGCCTTGGCCCTCGCGATCGCCTCGACGGTCGCGTCCGGCACGCTGTACCACTCCGAATGCATCACGTGCTTCGAGACGTCCTCCACGCGCACCGGCTGGAACGTGCCCGCGCCCACGTGCAGCGTGACCGAGGCGACCTCCACGCCCTTCGCCCTCAGCGATGAGAGCAGCGCCTGGTCGAAGTGCAGCCCCGCGGTAGGCGCCGCAACCGCGCCCGGCACCTGCGCATAGACCGTCTGGTAGCGAGCCTCGTCGTCGCCTTGCGCCGCGTGGGCGATGTAAGGGGGCAAGGGCACCTCGCCATGGGCGTCGAGCGCGGCCATCACGCCGTCGCCGGGGAAGCGCAGCTCGAAGAACTCGCCCACGCGCCCGACGACTTCCACCGCGAGTTCGCCGGCGAGCACCAGCGTGCGCCCGGCCTTCAACGGCTTGCTCGCGCGCACCTGCGCGAGCGCGCGGTGCGAGTCGATCACGCGCTCCACCAGCATCTCCACTTCCCCGCCCGAGTCCTTGCGAGCGTGCAGGCGCGCCTTGATGACGCGCGTGTCGTTCACGACGAGCACGTCGCCCGCGCGGCTGAGCGAGGCGACGTCGGTAAATCGCAGGTCCTCGAAGGTCCCGCTCGCGCCGTCGACATGGAGCAGCCGGCTCGCGGTGCGCTCCGGCACGGGATGCTGGGCGACGAGCTCGGGCGGCAATCGATAGTCGAAATCGGAAAGCTTCACCGCTCGATTATAATTTCACCCTCGTCCCGGCCCTTTCGCAGGGCGAGGGCACAGCCGGGATGGCGGAATTGGTAGACGCACGGGACTCAAAAT
>JBDTXQ010000032.1:0-12708 GCA_040006115.1 Usitatibacter sp. | reverse complement strand
GAGGAGAGCGACTTCTTGCCGTAGACCACTTCATCGTGCGAAAGCGGCAGCACGAAGTTTTCGCTGAATGCGTACCAGAGCGAAAAGGTGAGGTCGCTGTGGTGATAGCGGCGGTGGATCGGTTCGTGTGCCATGTAGTCGAGCGTGTCGTGCATCCAGCCCATGTTCCACTTCATCGAGAAGCCGAGGCCGCCCGCGGGCACCGGGCGCGACACCCTCGGCCACGAGGTCGACTCCTCGGCGATCGGCCGGGTGTCGGGGAAGTCTCGGCCGACGGCGACATTCAGCTGCTTCAGGAACTCGATCGCGTCGAGGTTCTCCTTGCCGCCGTGCGCGTTGGCGATCCACTCGCCGTGCTTGCGGCCGTAGTCGAGGTAGAGCATCGAGGCGACCGCGTCCACGCGCAGTCCGTCGAGGTGGTACTTCTCGAGCCAGAAATGCGCGCTCGAGGTGAGGAAGGCGCGTACCTCGTGGCGGCCGTAGTTGAAGATCGCGCTCTTCCATTCGGGATGGAATCCCAGGCGCGGGTCGGCGTGCTCGTAGAGGTGCGTGCCGTCGAACTTCGCGAGGCCGTGCGGGTCGTCGGGAAAGTGCGAAGGCACCCAGTCGAGGATCACGCCGATGCCGTGCTGGTGCAGCACGTCGATCAAGTGCATGCAGTCCTGCGGCGTGCCGTAGCGAGAGGTGGGCGCGAAGTAGCCGGTGGTCTGGTAACCCCACGAGCCGTAGAACGGATGCTCGGTGATCGGCATCAGCTCCACGTGCGTGAAGCCCATGGCCTTCGCGTACTCGGCGAGCGGCACCGCCACCTCGCGATAGGTGGGAAGGCGTCCCGACGGACGCCGCCAGGATCCGAGATGCACTTCGTAGACCGAGAAGGGCGCCTCCAGCGCATTGGCGCGCGCGCGATTCGCCATCCACTGCGCATCGCCCCATTCGTAGTCGAGGCGCCACGCGCGCGAGGCGCTCGCGGGCGCGACTTCCGCGGCAACCGCGAAGGGGTCGGCGCGATCATGGCGCGCGCCCCCGGCCGTGGTGATGGCGAACTTGTAGGTCTGCCCGTGGCGGATCGCCGCGACATCGGCTTCCCAGATGCCCGATTGGTCCCAGCGCGGGCGCAGCACATCGGCGCCGGCCTCCCAGGCGTTCCAGTCGCCGATCACCGAGACTTCGCGGGCGTTGGGCGCCCATACGGCGACATGCGCCCCGTCCTTCTCTTCGCCGAGGAAGTGGCAGCCCATGCGCTCGTAGAGCGTGGCGTGCGTGCCCTCGCGGAAAAGATAGATGTCGTGCTCGCTCAGCATCCCCATGGCAGGCCCCGCCGCGCCTCGCGTGTCAGTGCAGGTGGCGCAGGTTCTGTCCGAGCATCGCGGGCGTGATGAGCGTCACGCCCTTGTCCGTGACATGGAAGCGCTTGCGATCGGCCTCCAGGTCTAGCCCGGCCGCGAGCCCCGGCGGGATGCGGCAGCCCTGGTCCACCACGCAGCGCGAGAGGATCGCGCCGCGCCCGACCTCGACCTCCGGCATCAGCACCGACTCGTTGATGGTGCAGTAGCTGTGCACACGCACGTTGGAGAAGAGGAGCGAGTTGCGCACCGTCGAGCCGCTCACGATGCAGCCGCCCGAGACCATGGAATCGACCGCCGCGCCGCGCCGGCCCTCGAGGTCGAACACGAATTTCGCCGGGGGGAGCTGCTCCTGGTAGGTCCAGATCGGCCAGGCTTCGTCGTAGAGATTCAGGGCCGGCGTCACGCGCGTGAGCTCGAGGTTCGCCTCCCAGAAGGCGTCGATGGTGCCGACGTCGCGCCAATAGGGCTCGCCCTCGTTCAGCTGGGTGCAGCTGTCGCGCAGGCTATGCGCGTAGACCCGGCTTTCGCCCGCGATGAGGCGGGGGATCAGGTCGTGGCCGAAGTCGTGGGTCGAATCGGCCTTCATCGCGTCGTCCCCGAGCTCGTCGTAGAGGAAGTCGGCGTTGAAGACGTAGATGCCCATGCTCGCGAGCGCGCGGCCCGCGCGGCCCGGCATCGAGCGCGGTTCCGCGGGCTTCTCCGCGAAGCCGGCTACGCGGAAATCCTCGTCGACCTGCATGACGCCGAGCTCGCCGGCGGCCTCCTCGCACGCGACCTCGACGCAGCCGACCGTCATGTCGGCGCCTCGGTCCACGTGCTCGTAGAGCATGCGGGTGTAATCCATCTTGTAGATATGGTCGCCGGCGAGCACGAGGACGAGGCGCGGATCGTGGCGGCGCAACACCTCGAGGTTCTGGTACACCGCGTCCGCGGTGCCCTTGTACCAATCGGCGTTCTCGCCTTGCTGCGCGGGCAAGAGCTCGATGAACTCGTTGAACCGCCCGTCGAGGAAGGACCAGCCGCGCTGCAGGTGGTGGATCAGGCCATGCGATTGGTACTGCGTCGCGATGCCGATGCGCCGGATGCCCGAATTGAGGCAATTGGAGAGCGCGAAGTCGATGATCTTGAACTTGCCGCCGAACGGCACCGCGGGCTTGGCGCGCCATTCCGTGAGCGGGCCCAGGCGCGAGCCGCGCCCCCCGGCGAGGACCAGGGCCACGGTCTGGCGCGCGAGCTGCGCCATGGTGGACCGATCCGGCGAGGCGCCGGTCGCGCCGTAGCGATTCGGCATCAACCCATGAAGCTCGCTGATGGGGCCTCCCATGCCTGCCTCTCCGATTGTGATTGTTCTGTCTCGTCGTTGATCGACGACGAAGTTTCGACGGCGCACCCGAGGAAAGATTCAGGATGCGGGAGCTTTTCGCGCGCTCAATGGATGATCACCGAATCGCCACATGCGCGCCTGTAGGCGCCGTCCTACTTCCGGGGAAATCTCGCGTTTCGGGGTGAAAGTCTGAAATCTGTTCCACCCGATGAAACCACACCAGGCTTCGCCACCGGTCGCGCTTCGATAGCCCGCCACGCGGTCATTCGAAAATGAGGCGATCCCCACGGATGTAGCCTGCGAATCCTGCGCCGCTCCCCGGCTTCACCTTCCACCAGTCGGGGGACGCCCGCTGCGTGAGGATCTTCGCGCCGGGCTCGAGCTGGATCACCACCGAGGAGGCGACGCTGGCCGCCGAGCGCACATTGGTTTTCCCGCCGAGGATCGTGCGGGCCGGCTTCCACGGGGCCTCGGCGGCGCGCGGGCCCGGGTCGATTTTCGGCGCCGCAGCGGGCGGGGACGAGAGCCGCGCAGCGGAGGGCCTGGAAGCGGAGATCGGCTTGGCCGGATTGGCGGCGGGCGGGGGCTCGTCTGGCGCGAATGCGGTCGATTCCCCGCATGACCTGAAGACCGTGTCGAGCTCCCTCGCGTAAGGAGTGATCTCGATCGCGATGCGCTGGCTCTCCTGGCCCCAGCCGCGGGGAAGCGCCACGTTCTGAAGCACGTCGATGGACACGCAGCGGCGCAGCTCCGATGGCGACAACCCGCGCGCGAGCGCGTCGCCCAGGGTGCTGATCTCCCAGCTCGCGTCGAGCTCGCTTTTCACCGGGGTGCCGCCGAAGGGGCCGGGCGTGTGGCAAACGAGTCGCGGCAGGTCGACGGGACCGAGACCCGCGGCCGGGTCCGAGGCGGGCGCGTTGGTGAGCTCGATGGCGACGGTCCCCTTGCTCCTCTGGCAGGAGACGTACGCAAGGGAGAGGATCTTCTGGTTTCGAACCGGCGTCGCGATGTCGCTCTTCGGCACCGCGAACTTGATCGGGCCCATGAGCGGATGGTCCACGTCGCGCACGTCCCACCTGAACGCCGAAGCGGCGGCGCGCTGCTTGCCGATCGCCGCGACGGCTTCATCGCAATGCGCGGGGACGCTTGCGGCGCCGAACGCGCCCAGCATCGCCATCAGGAGGACTCTTTGCATCGATTTGCGCGCGGGACCCGGGCTTCCATTCTAGGGCCACGAGTGGCGCGCGGCTAGTCAACCGCGCGGCGCCCGGCTCGTTTTCGTAAGTGCGCGGTGGAGGTAGGCCACCAGACGCCAACCGACCACACACGAGGCCCACCATGCAACTCGATGCCGCACTGCCTATCGTCCGCGCGCTCGCCGACGGCGTGAATCCCGTCACCGGCGAGGCGTATCCCGAACAAAGCCCCTACGCGGAGCCGCGCACGTTGCGCGCGCTCTACTCCGCCGTCGACCTCATGCAGCGTGAGGTTGAGCGCGAGAAGCGCCGCGAGCGCCTCCCCGCCAATTTCGGCAAGCCCTGGAACGAGGGCGAGGACCGCACGCTCGCGTCGGAATTCGACGCGGGCCTCGCCATGGGCGAGATCGCGCGCAAGCACGCGCGCACACAGAGTTCGATCCGTCTGCGACTGGAAAAGCTCGGGAAGATCGCACCGTCGACCGCTCAATAAGAGTCGGCGCGCCCCGGCGCGAGCCGGGGCTTCTTCCTATTTCTTCTTGAGGTCCAGCGCCGCCGAGTTCATGCAATAGCGAAGCCCCGTGGGTTTCGGCCCGTCGTCGAACACGTGCCCCAGGTGCGCGTCGCAGCGCGAGCACAGCACTTCCGTGCGCGACATGAACCAGCTGCGGTCGGTCTTCTCGGTCACCGCTTCCTTCGACACCGGCGCGTAGAAGCTCGGCCAGCCGGTTCCGGAATCGAATTTCGTCTCGGCAGGGAAGAGCTCCTGCCCGCAACAGATGCACGCGTAGGTTCCGGGCTCCTTGCTCCCGGCGTACTTGCCGGTGAAGGCGCGCTCCGTGCCGTGCTTGCGAGTCACGTTGTACTGCTCGGCAGTGAGCTCCCTCTTCCACTCCTCGTCCGTCTTCACGATCTTGTCCATGCGCGCGGGTCCCGATCCGATTGAAGAATCAGTATAGTCGGGTCAATCGGCCATTCTTCAAGCGCCTTGAAATCCTACGATTGCTCCGCGGTGTTCCGCGACCGCAACCTCGCGGTCATCCTGCTCCTCGCGTTCTCGTCGGGCCTGCCGCTCGCGCTCACCTCGGGCACGCTGCAGGCGTGGATGACGGTGGAGGGCGTCGACCTCTCCACCATCGGCGTCTTCACGCTCGTGGGAATCCCGTACACGTGGAAATTCCTGTGGGCGCCGGCCATGGACCGCTTCGTGCCGCCCTTCCTCGGGCGCCGGCGCGGCTGGCTCCTCGTGTCGCAGCTCGCGTTGATGGCCGGCATCGGCGGCATGGCCCTCCTGTCGCCGCGCACCGACCTCGCGCTCCTCGCTCTCCTCGCGGTGCTGGTCGCGTTCGCCTCGGCCTCGCAGGACATCGTGTTCGACGCCTATCGTACCGACGTGGTGACGCGAGAGCAGCGCGGCATCGCGGGCGCGCTCACAGTGGTCGGCTACCGCACCGCGATGCTGGTCTCGGGCGCGCTCGCGCTGGTGCTGGTCGCGGGCTCGGCGTGGATCGCGGGCATCGGCTGGCGCAATACCTACCTCCTGATGGCGGGGCTCATGTCGATCGGCATCGCGGCGACACTCTGGGGCCGCGACCCCGAGGACGCGCCGCCCCACCCGCGGACGCTCCGCGACGCGTTCGTCGAGCCGCTGCGCGAATTCTTCTCGCGCCCCGGGGCCGTCGCGATCCTGGCGCTCCTCATCCTCTACAAGCTGGGCGACGCCTTCGCGGGCTCTCTCACCACCGCGTTCCTGCTGCGCGGCGCGGGTTTTTCCCTGGAGGACGTGGGCTACGTGAACAAGGGCATGGGGCTCGCGGCGACCATCGTCGGCGCGCTCCTCGGCGGCACGCTCATGGTGAAGCTTGGCCTTTATCGCGCGCTCTTCTACTTCGGCATTCTCCAGGCGGTCTCCAACCTCACCTTCATGTGGCTCGCGATGGTGGGCAAGAGCTACCCAGTGATGGTGCTCGCCATCGGCTTCGAGAATTTCTCGGGCGGCATGGGCACGGCCGCGTTCGTGGCCCTCCTCATGGCGCTCTGCGACCACCGCTTCACCGCGACCCAATATGCGCTGCTCTCGGCGCTCGCGTCGTTCGGCCGCGTCTACGTGGGCCCTGCCGCGGGCTACGCGACCGACCCGAAATATCTCGCTCTCGGGTGGCCGACGTTCTTCTTCCTCACTTTCCTCGTGGCGCTGCCGGGGTTGCTGGTGCTCGCGTGGAAGCGGCAGACTATCGAAGCGCTGGACCGCAAATAGCAAGGAAACGCCATGCCGAAGAAATCGACCACCTTCAACTCAGCCCTTGAGCCCCTCACGCAGCCGCTGCCTGCGGAGACCGCCGCGGCGGTGGGCTCCATCGTGCAGCGCCACGCCTACCTCGACTGGCTTCTGGGCCAGGTGATGTACGACCTCATGGAGATCTCGGTTAAGCAGGGGCGGGTCATCATGAAGCTGCCGCGCCCGCGCGTGTTCATCGCGGCGGTGAAGGAGCTCTTCGAGTTCCACGGCCTGGAAGCGAAGTTCGATTTCGTGGATCTCGCGCGCAAGCTCGAGCTCGCGGACTGCGTGGTGCGCGAGCTCACGCGATCAATCTACATGCGCGACACCAACAGCGACGAGCTCGCCATCCAGCTGGTGCGAAGCCCATGGGATCCGGGCCCGGGCGGCGACCTGCAGCCCGAGGCGCAGCCGTTGGTCGCCAGGTTCCTCACCTCCAAGAGGAAGGAAGTCGACGACGCGGTGAAGGCGGCGGAGAAGCTGCGCGCCCTTACCGACAAGCTACTCCTCGATTCCCACGAGCGCCGCGCCCGGCCGGGCTACGACCGGCGCAAGAAGCGCTGAAGCGCGCGCGATGGCGAAGGCCCGCTTCCGCGGCGTGATCCTCGAGGGCCACAAGCAGGCGGCGATCGAGACGCCCTTCGATCCAGCCGTGCGCTTCAACACCGAGGCCGTATCAATTCGACGCGGCCGAAACGGCGTACCAGTGCGCGCGGTGATCGCGGGGATTACGTTCGAGACCTACGTGGTCGCTCGCCAGAAGCGCTTCTGGCTCATCGTCGAGGACGAACATCTCGACGCGGCCGGCGTCGCCGTCGGCGACGAGGTCGCCGTTTCCCTCGAGCCTCGTTAAGGCTTGCGCCGGAAGCGGAACACGCCGAGGCTTCCGAAGAGGTTCGGCATGAAGGTCCTGGTGTGCCCCTCGTGCAGCACGCGCTCGTCGAGGATCTCCGCGCCCACTTTCACGCATAAATCCTCGAAGTCCTTGACGGTGCAAAGGTGGATGTTGGGCGTGTTGTACCAGGTGTAGGGAAGCGTCTTCGACACCGGCATGCGGCCCTGGAGAATATCGAGGCGATGGCGCCAGTAGCCGAAATTCGGGAAGGTCACGATGCCCTCGCGGCCCACGCGCAGCATCTCGGTCAGTACGCTTTCGGCGTTCCTCATCGCCTGCAATGTCTGCGAGAGGATCACGAAGTCGAACGCGCCATCCTCGAAGTTGGCGAGTCCGCTCTCGATGTCCATCTGGATCACCGCGACGCCGTTCTTCACGCTCGCGAGCACGTTGGCGTCGTCGATCTCGATGCCGTAGCCCGCCGCGGCGTTGGTGGCGGCGAGCCCGGCGAGGAGCACGCCGTCGCCGCAACCCAGGTCGAGGACGCGCGAGCGTTCCGGGATCCACGAGGCGATGAGCTCGTAGTCGTAGCGTTGCATCATTCCCCGGACCTCGCGCTAACCGCGTAGCCGCGCATCTCCTCGAGCTCGCTCGCGACGATCTGCAGCGGCGTGGCGCGCGCACCCGCGCCGATTTCCACCGCGATGTTGTCCGCGTAGGAAGCGATCAGCTGGTGATAGTGCGGATTGTCGAGGAGGAACGCGTCGTGCCCGTGGGGTGCGTCGATCTCCGCGTAGGTCACGGCCTTGTTGGAAGCGACCAGCGCCTTCACGAGCTCGCGCGAGCGCTCCGGAGGGAAGCGCCAGTCGCTCTTGAAGGACGCGACGAAGAAGCCCGCCTTCGCCGCGGAGAGCGCGCGCGCGAGGTTGCCGCCGGCCTCCTTCGCGGGATCGAAATAGTCGAGCGCCTTGGTCATCAGCAGATAGGTGTTGGCGTCGAACACCTGCGCGAACTTGTCTCCCTGGTAGCGCAGGTACGACTCGATCTCGAATTCGACGTCGTAGTTGAAGCCGTATTCGGTGCGCTTCAGCACGCGGCCGAATTTCTCCATCAGCATGTCTTCGGAGAGATACGTGATGTGCCCCAGCATGCGCGCGAGCTTCAAGCCCCGCGCCGGCACCGCCTTGTGCGCATAGAAGTTGCCGCCGTGGAAATCCGGATCGGACACGATCGCCTGGCGCGCCACGTCGTTGAATGCGATGTTCTGCGTCGACAGGCGCGACGCCGCGGCGATCACGAACGCGTGGCGGATGCGATCGGGGTAGGAAAGCGTCCACTGCATCGCCTGCATGCCGCCGAGCGAGCCGCCGATGGCGCCCGCGAGCCTCTCGATTCCAAGGCGATCCAGCAGGCGCGCCTGGGACGCGACCCAGTCCTCGCAGGTGACCAGCGGAAAGCTCGCGCCATAGGGCTTGCCGGTGGCGCGGTCGATCGAGCCCGGCCCGGTGGAGCCGTGGCAGCCGCCGATGTTGTTCACGCCGATCACGAAGAAGCGCTCGGTGTCGATGGGCTTGCCGGGGCCGATGAGGTTGTCCCACCAGCCGATCTTCGCCGGGTCGTCCGCGTAGAAACCCGCGACGTGGTGGCTTCCGGAAAGCGCGTGGCACACGAGGATCGCGTTGGAGCGCTCGGCGTTCAGCGACCCGTAGGTTTCGTAGACGAGCTCGTACGAGGCGAGGGTCTTTCCCGCCTTGAGGATGAGGGGCTCGAGGAAGCCGGCACGCTGAGCCAGCGCCGCCCCCACCGAGCGAGGATCGATTTCGCTCATGAGAATAAAAAAACCCGACGGACTTAAAGGTCGTGTCGGGTTTTGGGGCGCCGCCACTCGCTTTAGCCGTATTTGTTAAGCGCCCGCAAGCTGAGTCAAATCGGCGCGTCGGAGGGATTCTACTCGCATCCGGTGGGAAGTTGGGAAGAAAGAAAATATATCTTCTGAAAATACCTTTGGTTGGCAACTTTCATTGCAAAAGCGCACATAGTCGCGGGGAATAGAAGCAGCAACACACAACACCTAAAACCTGTTTCTCTACCGCTCAGGAAGCCAATCCCCCCATGCGTACATTCGCCTTGAAGAAGCTCACGTTGCTGGTGCTTGCCACGTTCGCCACGTCCGCGCTCGCCCAGCAGACCCGCACCAAGGAGGAAGAGGAGCGCGACAGGGCCGAGAAGATGGAGACCATCACGGTCACCACCGGGTCGCGCTCGCCCAAGGCGGTCGACAAGATCCCGGGCGCGGTGACGATCGTCACCAAGGAGGAGCTCGACCACACGCGCGCCCTGACCGAGGATGCGACCGCTGTGCTTGCGCGCACCGTGCCCGGATACGCGGAGTCGTCCCAGGCCATGAGCAACAGCGGCGAGACGCTGCGCGGTCGCACGGCGCTGCGCCTCTTCGACGGCATCCCGCAGACTTCCCCGCTGCGCGAAGGCAACCGCTCGGGCACGTTCACCGACATGGGCCTCATCGGGCGCATCGAGGTGATCAACGGCCCATCCGCTTCTGAAGGCATCGGTGCCTCGGGCGGCATCATCAACTACATCTCGAAGATGCCGACCAAACCCGGGACCGAGGTGACGATCACCTCGCGCTACAGCACGCAGTTCCATGACGACAGCGCGGGCTGGAAGTTCGGCTTGGACGTGGCTCGCAAGGAAGAGATGTGGGACCTGCTGGTCGCCGCCTCCTTCATCGAGCGCGGCATGACCTACGATGCGAATGGGCGGCGTATCGGGTTGAACACGAGCGGCTCGGTCGCCGACTCTGAGTCGAAGAACCTCTTCCTCAAGGGCGGCGTCAACTTCGGCGCCAACAATACGCAACGCATCCAGGCGTCGTTGAGCCGCTTCCACATCATCGGCAAGGGCAAGTACCACCTCGTGGACGGCGACCGCGATACCGGCCTCACCAACACCTCGGAGCGGGGCGCGCCGCTTGGCGCGAAGACCGAGTTCAACGAGTTCAACCAGGGCGCCATCCAGTACACCAACGAGGATCTCTTTGGCGGCACGCTCAATGTCCACATCTACAAGGCGAGCCAGTCGATGCGCTTCGTGGCGGAGGACGGGTCCGATCGCCAGGATCCCCTGATCGCGCCTCTCGGCACGCTCATCGACCAGTCTGAGATCGACTCGCAGAAGCGCGGCATCCGCACCGCTTTCACGCGCCCGGACTTCCTGGTGCGCGGGCTCGAGCTGCGGGCCGGCATCGACGTGGTCGAGGACGAAACGCAGCAGCAGCTCGCCCTCACCGGGCGGCTCTGGGTGCCGCCGATGATCTACAAGAGCAAGGCGCCGTGGGCCCAGCTTTCCTACGACATCGGGCCGCTCACGTTATCCGGGGGCTTTCGTCGCGAGGATGGCGAGCTTTCGGTGAACAGCTACACGACCACGTATTTCAGGAACCGCGTGTTCGTGGAGGGCGGCAAGCTCGACTACGTGGCGAACCTGCCGAACTACGGCGTGGTGATGCGCTTGCCGCAGAATTTCTCGGTGTTCGCCGCCTACGGCAAGGGCTTCAGCTTGCCCAACGTCGGCATCCCGCTGCGCAACGTGAACTACACCGGGCAAAGCGTCGCGGGCATCCTCGACCTGCAGGCCGTGATCGTCGACAACAAGGAAGTCGGCTTCAACTGGCGCGGGGACCGCGCGAGTTTCAGCGCGTCGTATTACGACTCGAAATCGGCTCTCGGCGTGTCGCTTGCCATCGACCCCGTCACCCGCGATTTCATCATGCGGCGCCTGCCGGTGCGCATCAAGGGCTTCGAGGCGGCGGGAGACTACAAGGTGACACCGAGCCTCAAGCTCTCCGCGCTTTATTCGCGCATCCGCGGCAAGACCGTCTATGCCGAAGGCGGGCCGCTCGATCGCGAGATGGGTGTGCTCGACATCAACCCGGACAAGTTCGGCGCCAACGTGATCTGGCATTTCTGGGATCGCAGCGACCTGTCGGTCGGATCGACCACGCTCTTCAATCGCGACATCAACGTGGGCAAGGGCGGGGAGGAGCACACCCGGGGCTACACGCTGCTCGACGCGAGCGTGAACTACGACCTGCGCAAATTCGGCCGCCTCACGCTCGGCGTGGAGAACGTCACCAACAAGCAATACATCCTCAGCTGGTCGCAAGTGATCGGGTTCCGCAACTACTGGGCCGGCCGCGGCCGCGTGGTTTCCCTCACGCATACCCTCACGTTCTGAGTCCCGGTTTCACGTTGGGAGCCTCCGTCAGCCGTCCCTCGCCCCGGGGACGGCTGATTTTTTTCCCAGGACCATGAGATCACTCGCTTCGCTCGCCTGCGCGCTCGCGCTCGGCGCATCCGCCGCCGCGCCGCCACTGCCCGCCTCCACCCCGGCGGCCGAGGGGTTTTCGGCGCCACGCTTCGAGCGCGTGCGCGAGTTCGCGTCGCGCCTTGTCGCATCCGGCGAATACCTCGGCGTGGTGACGCTGGTCGCGCGCCACGGCAGGATCGTCGACTGGCGTGCCTACGGCCACGGCGATCTCGCGCGCGCCGCGCCGATAGAGCCCGATGCCATTTTCCGCATCTATTCGATGACCAAGCCGATCGCGTCGGTGGCGGTGCTGATGCTGATGGAGGAAGGCCGCATCGCCTCCCTCGACGATCGGCTCTCGAAGTACCTGCCGGCATTCGAAGGCCGGGCCGCGACCGTGCGCCACGTGCTCACGCACACCAGCGGCTTCGCCATGGCGACCGAGGCCATGGAGAATGCCACGGACTTGAAGGCGTACCTCGACGGCGCGGCGCGCCTCGCCCAGGCCGAGCCGGGCAAGCGTTTCGAGTACAACGCAGTCAACACCGAGATCGCGAGCCGGCTCGTGGAAGTGGTGTCAGGTACGACTTTCGACGCGTTCCTGCGTGCGCGCATTTTCAAGCCGCTCGGCATGCGCGACACGAGCTTCGCGGTGCCGGCGGAAAAGCTTCCTCGCCTCGCCGAGATGAGCTCGACCGACGCCGCCGGCAAGCTCGTCGCGCACGCGGTGCCGGCTCCCCTACGCCCCTACTTCAGCGGCGCGGGCGGCCTTTATTCGACCGCCGCGGATTACGCGCGCTTCTGCCAGATGCTCCTGAACGGCGGCGAGCTCGACGGCGCCTCGATACTCTCGCGCAAGTCCGTCGACCTGATGTTGATGAACCACCTCGCGTCCCTGGATCCGCCGGTCGCGATGCCCAACAAGGCGGAAGGCTTCGGCCTCGGCGGCTACGTGGTGCTCGACGTCGCGGGGCGCGGCGGCCTCGGCTCCGCCGGCGCGTTCGGCTGGTCCGGCGCGGGCGGCACTCATTTCATCGTCGATCGCGCGGAGAAGCTGGTCGCGATCTTCATGACCCAGCACATCGCGCGCGGTCTCCCCAACGATCCGCAGAAGCCCAGCGCCAGGTTCTACAATCTCGTCTATCAATCGTTGGTGAAGTGATGATCCTCGTCGCCGGCTCGGCCAATCTCGACTTCGTGGTGCAGGCAGCGCACATCCCCGCGCCCGGCGAGACGGTGCTCGGGCGGGGCTTCAAGACTTTCCCCGGCGGCAAGGGCGCGAACCAGGCGATCGCGAGCGCGCGTGCCGGAGGCGCGCCCACGGCCATGCTCCTCGCGCTGGGCAACGACGCGTTCGCCGCGCCTCTCGAGGCGTCCCTCGCCGCGGCGGGGGTGCG
>JBDTXQ010000031.1:0-12792 GCA_040006115.1 Usitatibacter sp. | reverse complement strand
TCGCGCGCGTGCACGGCTCGCAGCCGATCGAGGGATAGCCGCGGTCGTGCAGCGCATTGTAGGGAACGCGGTTCTCGCGCAGGTAGGTCCACACGTCCTCGTTCGACCAGTCGGCGAGGGGGCTGAACTTCCACTTGCCGGTCGCGCGGTCCTGCTCGGTTTCCTGGATCGCCACGCGGCTTTCGGCCTGCTCGCGGCGCAGTCCCGTGATCCATCCCCGGCGCCGGGCAAGCGCGCGGCGCAGCGGCTCGACCTTGCGCACGTTGCAGCAGGCCTTTCGCTCCTCGACGCCTTCGTAGAAGCCGTCGAGGCCGTACTGCTCGACATAGGAGTCCACCGAGCCCGGCCACGGCGCGAACACCTCGATCTCGAGGCCGTAGCGGCGGCGCACTTCGGCGATCAGGTTGCGGGTCTCGCGGGGGAGCCGGCCGGTGTCGAGTGTGAAGATGTCGATGGCGAGTCCGTCGCGCGCGATCAGGTCCAGCACCACCATGTCCTCGGCGCCGAAACTCGAGGCGAGCGCCGTGGGCGAATGGTTCTTCTCGATCGCAGCCAGCATCCGGCGCGCGCGGTCGACGCGTTCTTCGTGGTTCATCCTGGAATGCCTCCCGCGGCGGCGCGCTTGCGGAAGAGCGGCGCCGGGTCGTCCACCGAGCCCTGGTAGCGGACGCTGAAATCGGCGAACGCGGCGATGGCGCTCTCCGGATCGCGGTGCGCCGCCAGCTTGAAGGAGTCGAAGCCGCAGCGCGCGAGGTTGAAGAGCTGGTCGCGGCCCACGTCGCCGAATGCGCGCAGCTCGCCGCGGTAGCCGTAGCGCGTGCGCAGCAGCGCGGCGGTCGAATAGCCGCGCCCGTCGGTGAATTTCGGAAAGTGCACGGCGACCACGGAGAACCTGTCGAGGTCTGCGGCGATCTGCGCGGGATCGTCGGCGGGCGCGAGCCAGACGCCGAGAAGCCCGCCGCGCGCGACGATCTCATCGCGGCGCGCCTTCCACGCCGAGAGGGGCACGATCACCGCGCCCGCGGGTAGCTCGGCCGCAAGGTCCTCGTGCGGCGCAAAGCCCAAGACCACCCACACGTCATCCTCGACGCGGCGGCCCCGAATCACGCGCTCATGCTGCACGAGCGAGCTCCTTCGCGTCGCCGTAGACGCGTTGCTTGAAGGGCGCGATGCCGGTCCGATGCACCGTGTCCACGAAGAGCTCGTCGGCATGGCGCACATCGATATAGGTGTCGATCAGCTTCGCGATCACGTCGGGCATCTCGGCCGCGGCGAACGACGGGCCGATCACGTCGCCCAGCACCGCCCGGTTGCCCTGGCGCCCGCCGATCGAGACCTGGTAGAACTCCGCGCCCTGCTTGTCCACGCCGAGGATGCCGATGTGGCCGATGTGGTGGTGGCCGCAGGAATTCATGCAGCCAGAGATGTTGAGATCGAGCTCGCCGACGTCATGGAGGTAGTCGAGGTCGTCGAAGCGCCGCTGGATCGCTGCCGCGATCGGGAGCGACTTGGCGTTGGCGAGCGAGCAGAAGTCGCCACCCGGGCAGCACACGATGTTGGTGAGCAGGCCCACGTTGGGCGTCGCGAGGCCCTGCGACTTGGCCGCCTGCCAGAGCGCGAAGAGATCGCGCTTCTTCACGTCCGCGAGGATCAGGTTCTGCTCGTGGGAGACGCGCAGCTCGCCGAAGCTGTAGCGATCCGCGAGGCCGGCCACGAATTCCATCTGCTCGGCGGTCGCGTCCCCCGGGGGCACGCCGGTCTTCTTGAGCGACAGCGTGACCGCGGCGTAGCCGGGCCTCGCGTGCGCATGCACGTTCCTCTCGGCCCAGCGCGCGAACGAGCGGCTGTCGGCGCGCGACTGGACGTAGTCCGGATCGACGTCCGGCAGGGTCTCGTAAGGATGCGGCTCGAAATGCGCCGCGACGCGCGCGAGCTCCGCGTCGGTGATGACGGCGAGCGAGTCCTTCGACGCTTCCCATTCCGCGTCGACCTGGCGCGTGAATTCCTCGACGCCGAGCGCCTTCACCAGGATCTTGATGCGCGCCTTGTAGATGTTGTCGCGGCGTCCGTGGCGGTTGTACACGCGCAGGATCGCCTCGATGTAGGTGAGCATGTGGCGCCACGGCAGGAACTCGCGGATCGCGTGGCCGATGATCGGCGTGCGGCCCATGCCGCCCCCCACGATCACGCGCACGCCCACCTCGCCCGCGGCGTTGCGCACCACGGCGAGGCCGATGTCATGCAGCAGCACCGCCGCGCGGTCGCTCTCGGCGCCGTTCAGCGCGATCTTGAACTTGCGCGGCAGGTACGCGAACTCCGGATGGAACGTCGACCATTGGCGCAGGATCTCGGCGAGCGGACGCGGATCGACGATCTCGTCGGGAGCGACCCCCGCGAAGTGGTCGGTGGTGATGTTGCGGATGCAGTTGCCGGAGGTCTGGATCGCGTGCATCTCGACCGACGCGAGGAGGGCGAGGATATCGGGCACTTCTTCCAGCTTCGGCCAGTTGTACTGGATGTTCTGGCGCGTGGTGAAGTGGCCGTAGCCCTTGTCGAATTTGCGCGCGATGTGCGCGAGCATGCGTAGCTGAGCTGCCGAGAGCAGGCCATAGGGGATCGCCACGCGCAGCATCGGCGCGAGGCGCTGGATGTAGAGCCCGTTCTGCAGGCGCAGTGGGCGGAACTCGTCTTCGCTCAGCTCGCCGGCGAGATGACGCCGGGTCTGGTCGCGGAACTGCGCGACGCGTTCGGCGACGAGGGCGTGGTCGTAGGAATCGTAGCGATACATCAGTGGATCACCAGTTTGGAGCCCGCCAGCAACAGCACGGCGGCGAGCGAGTTGCGCAGGAACCGTTCGGGAACGCGGGCGGCGAGATGGCTTCCGACGAGGATGCCGGGGAGCGATCCCATGAGCAGGCTCGCGAGGAGCCACCAGTTCACGTTGCCGAGGAACGCGTGGCCGAGGCCCGCGACGAGCGTGATGGGGACTGCGTGCGCGATGTCGGTGCCGACCACGCGAACCGTGGCGAGCAAAGGGAAGAGGAGGATGAGCGCGGTGACGCCGACCGCGCCCGCGCCCACCGAAGAGAACGTCACGGCGAAACCGATGAATGCGCCGGTCGCGATGGTGGCCGCGGTCTGGTGCCTGGCGAGGGGGCCGCGGCCGGCTCGCGCCTGCGCCCATGCGAGGAGCTTCGCGCGGAAGACGAGCGCGAGGGCGGTGAGGAGCAGCATCACGCCGAGCGCCGTCGAAACCACGAGCTTGGTCGATGCGCCCGCCGGCGGAAGGATCGCGAGCGCCGCGAGCGCGAGCACGGTCGCCGGCACGCTGCCCGCCGCGAGCAATCCCGTGATGCGCCAGTCGACGTGGCCCTTGAGCCCATGGCTTACGGCGCCGCCGATCTTCGTGAATCCCGCGTAGAGAAGATCGGTGCCGACCGCGGTTACCGGCGGCACGCCGAAGCCGAGCACGAGGAGCGGAGTCATGAGCGAGCCGCCGCCCACGCCGGTCAAACCGACGATGGCACCGACCGCGAAGCCCGCAACCGAATAGGGAAACTCGAACATCCACTCCTCCTGTTGAAGGCATCTTAGGGGGAGGGGTCATTCCTGAAAAATACTTTATTGTGCTATCGTGATAACTTATTCGTATAAGTGATTTATCGTGATAACCCAATGAATCTACAGCAACTTCGGTACGTGACCGAGGTCTCCCGCCGGAACCTCAACGTCTCGGAGGCGGCCGTGGCGCTCCACACCTCCCAGCCCGGGGTCTCAAAGCAGATCCGCGGCCTCGAGGAGGAGCTCGGCACCGAGATCTTCGTGCGGCAGGGGCGGCGCTTCACCGCGATCACTGACGCGGGTCGCGAGATCGTCGCCGTGATCGACCGCATCCTCGCGGAGATCTCGAATCTCAAGGCGGTGGGCGAGGAGTTCGCGCACCACGCGAAGGGAAGCCTTGCCGTGGGCGTCACGCATACGCAGGCACGCTATGCGTTGCCCCCTGTGGTGACCAAATTCAAGAAGTTGTTTCCCGACGTGAAGCTGAAGCTGCTGCAGGGCAACCCGCATCAGTTGGCGAAGATGGTGGTGAGCGGCGAAGCAGACCTCGCGATCGCGACCGAGGCGCTCGATGAATATGCCGAGCTGGTGACGCTGCCCTGCTATCAATGGCACCACTGCGTGGTCGTGCCGAAGAAGCACGCGCTCGCCAAGGTGAAGCCGCTCACGCTGGAGGCGATCGCGCAGTATCCGATCGTGACCTATGACTCGACCTTCGCGGGACGCACCGCGGTCGACAAATCCTTCGCGGCGCGGAGCCTCGCGCCCGAGATCGCGCTTACGGCGCTCGATTCCGACGTCATCAAGTCGTACGTATCGCTGGGTCTCGGCGTGGGGATCATCTCCTCACGCGCGTTCCGCCAGGGCAAGGACGAAGGGCTGGTCGCGCTCAGTTGCGATCATCTCTTTCCCGCGCAGACCACGCGCCTCGCGTACAAGCGCGGCGCGTACCTTCGCAATTACACGGTGGAATTCATCCGGCTATTTGCGCCCCACGTCCGTGGGACCGACCTGAAGCAGCTCGAAACCGGAGCGGGCGAGAATTTCTCGATCTAGTCCTTTTCCTTCTTTTCTTTCTTTTCTTTCTTCTCCTTCTTGCCCTTCTTCGGCTTGTACTCGTCCGACATCACGAAGTAGACCGGCTGGCCGCAAGCGTTGTAGTGGCGGCAATGCTTTTTCCAGTCCTTGGCGTGGCCCGGCGGAACGTGGAGATAGACGGGCTGCGCGGGCGCGGGGCGCGGCCCGCGGACGATGACCACGGGCCTCTCGTAGACGAGCGGCGGCGGCGGGGCGCCCCCGAGGTCCACGCGCCCGTAGACGCCCGGGCGCACGTCGCTCGAGATGATGACGCGGACATTGGTATCGGCCGCAAATGCCACGGAAAACGGGAAGAGGAGGAGCGAGGCGGCAAGGAAGGAAGATCGCATGGGATTTCCGATGCAGGAGAGATCAAACAACGGTGGTCTTCACAGTGACGTCGACGTTGCCCTTGACGGCCTTGGAGTACGGGCAGAACTTGTGGCCCGCCTCGACGATCTTCTCGGCGTCCGCCTGCGAGAGGCCCGAGACGCGGATGTCGTGATCGACTTTGAGCCCGAACCCGGTCGGATCCTTGCCGATGCCGACCGCCGTGCGCACCTCGACGGACGAAGGCTTCAGCTTCATCTGCGTCGCCATGTAGTCGATCGCCCCGCCGAGGCACGCGGCATATCCCGCGGCAAACAGGTCCTCGGGAGTGGATGTGTTCGGATTGCCGGGACCGCCCATGTCCTTCGGCACCGAAAGGTTCACCTTGACCATTCCGTCGCCGGATTCGGTGTGGCCGTTGCGCCCGCCCTGCGACGTGCCGCGGGAGGTGTGGAGGACTTCGACTGTCATGGCGCGATTCCTTCAGGTTGATTCAACACTTGGCCCATTGGGTGCTGTAGCTCTCGAGGGGGCGCACCACCGTCGTGCCTTCGACGCCGGCCTTTGCGCGGTTGCCCATCTCGAGCTGCAGCCGGAATTCGTACTTGCGGAAGAATTCCGCGAACATCTCGCCGCCGAAGGTGCCGACCGCGAACACCTCGTCTGACTTGGCGTCGTGCTCGAGCAGCACGGTGGCGAGCGGCTGCGGCGCCGGGCCCGACACCACGCGCGCGCCGGCGGCCGGATCGTAGACGCTGCGGTCGGAGCAGCAGGTGATTACCTTGCCGCGCCCCGCGACCGGGCTCGGGTCGTTGCGATAGCCGATGAAGCTCACCTGCTTCGTGGGATACGTCATCTTGTGCGCGCAGATCGCCGAGTAGGCGACCACGGACTTGTCGGCGCCGATGCCGCCCTGCCATTCGTAGGGCTCGCCGGCCTCGGTCTTGAGCAGTATCCCGGCGGCCACCGGAGTGCCGAGGCGTAGCAGGAACGTGGGCGTGGCGGCGTAGGGATAGTCGAACACGTACGTGGTGCCCGCGACGAGCGCGGCGACGCGCACGGGCAGGCCCTTCTCGTCCACCAGCTTCGCGCGCGGGTACTTGCGAGCGGTGAGCGTGGCTGCCTGTGCCGCGTCGGGGAGCGCGGCGCCGGTGGCGGATGCGGCGCAAGCCTGGACGAATTCTCGGCGCTTCATGAATTCCATCCTAAATCATTTTCGAGCGCGCGCCGCCAAGCGGCGCGGGAAAGATCATGCGGGCACGGCAGTTGCGGCCTCGGGCTCGACGACATCGGGATCCGATGCCCTAGGCACGCGGAACCACGCCGCATAGAGCGCCGGCAGGAAGAGGAGCGTGAGCCCCGTCGCGACCACGAGGCCGCCCATGATCGCCACTGCCATGGGTCCGTAGAACGCGCTGCGGGTGAGCGGGATCATCGCAAGCACCGCCGCGGCGGCGGTCAACACGATAGGACGGAAGCGCCTCACCGTCGCGTCCACGATCGCATCCGCGGGCTCGCTCCCGGCGCTGATGTCCTGGTCGATCTGGTCCACGAGGATCACGGAGTTCCTCATGATCATTCCCCCGAGCGCGATGGTGCCAAGCATGGCGACGAAGCCGAACGGCACGTTGAAGATGAGGAGCGCGGCGGCCACGCCGATCAATCCGAGCGGCGCGGTGAGGAGCACGAGCGCCAGGCGCGAGAAGCTCTGCAGCTGCAGCATGAGCGCGGTCACCATGACGAGGATCATCACCGGGGCGACCACCGCGATCGACTGCTGGCCCTTGGTGGCGTCCTCGATGGCGCCGCCGGTGTCGATGCGGTAGCCCACCGGGAGCTTCTCGCGGATGGGCGCAAGCGCCGCGATCAATTGCTGGCTCACCACCGGCGCCTGGATGCCGTCCTTGAGATCCGCGCGCACCGTGATCGCGGGCAGCCGGTCGCGGCGCCAGTACACGCCCTGCTCGAAGCCGTAGGAGATGTTGGCGATCTGCGCGAGCGGCACAGTCCTGCCGCGCCCCACGGGCACCGCGAGATCCTTCAGCAAGCTCATGAAGACGCGCTCTTCCTTCGCGCCGCGTACGACGACATCCACCGACTTGTCGGCCTCGCGGTAGGTGGTCGCGGTCTGTCCCGACAGCACGGTGTTGATGAATTGCGCGAGCTCCTGCGTCGAGATGCCGAGCACGCGCGCGCGATTCTGGTCGATCGAAAGGCGGATCACCTTGGAGGGCTCGTCCCAGTCGAAGTTGACCTCGCGCGTCCACGGGTTGGCGCGCATCGCGCCGGCGACCTCGTTGGCGATGACGCGGATCTTGTCCTTGTCTTCCCCCACCACGCGGAACTGGACCGGGAAGCCGACCGGCGGCCCGTTCTCGAGGCGGTTCACCCGGCCGCGCACCTCGGGAAAGCCCTCGTCGAAGAGCTTCAGCAAGCGCGCACGCACCGCCTCACGGTCCTCGCTGCTCTTGGTGTTGAGGATGAACTGCCCGAAGTTGGCGTTGACCAGCTGCTGGTCGAACGGCAGGTAGAAGCGCGGGCTGCCGCTGCCCACGTAGCTCACGAAGTTGTCGACGCGGTCCTTGATGGCGGGATCGGTCATGAGGATGCGCTCGAGCTTCTTCACCTGCGCTTCGGTCGCGGGGATCGAGGCGCCTTGCTCGAGGCGAATGTCGACGATGAGCTCGGGGCGGCTCGCCGCCGGGAAGAACTGCTGTTGCACGAAGCGGAAGGCAAACACCGCGACCAGGAAGATCGCCGCGGTCGCGCCGATCACGATCCAGCGATGCTCGACGCACCACGTGACGACCCTGCGGAAGCGCTGGTAGAAGGGCTTGCGGTACACGGCGTGCTCGTCGGCGTGGCTGCCCGCCTTGCCGAAGTCCGGCAGCAGCTTGTAGCCGAGGTAAGGCACGAAGAGCACCGAGACGAACCACGACACGATGAGCGCGATGGTCGTCACCGCGAAGATCGAGAACGTGTATTCGCCAGTGGAGGAGCGCGCGAGGCCGATGGGAAGGAAGCCCGCCGCGGTCACGACGGTGCCGGTCAGCATCGGCATCGCGGTCGAGGTATAGGCGAAGCTCGCGGCGCGCACGCGCTCCCAGCCTTGCTCCATCTTTACGACCATCATCTCCACCGAGATGATCGCGTCGTCGACGAGGAGCCCGAGCGCGATGATGAGCGCGCCGAGCGAGATCTTGTGCAGGTCGATGCCGGTCACGTACATGAAGAGGAAGGTGACGGCGAGGGTGAGCGGGATCGAGAGCGCGACGATCAACCCGGTGCGCAGCCCGAGCGACAGGAAGCTCACGATGAGCACGATGCCGACCGCCTCGGAGAGCGAGCGCGTGAATTCCCGCACCGAGCGCTTCACCGTCTCCGGCTGGTTGTTGACGCGGTCGAGCTCGAGCCCCACGGCGAGCTCGCGCTCGATCTTGTCCACCTGCGCGTCGAGCGCGTGGCCGAGCGCGATGATGTCGCCGCGCGGCACCATGGACACGGCGATGCCGAGCGATTCCTTGCCCATGTAGCGCATGCGCGGCTGCGGCGGATCGGCAAAACCGCGGTAGACAGTGGCCACGTCGGAGAGCTGGAACAGCCGGCCGTTGGCGCGGATCGCGATCGCCTTCACCGCCTCGACGGAATCGAGCGCCCCTGTGGCGCGGATGTAGATGCGCTCCGAGGGCGTCTCGAAGCTGCCGGTCGCCGAGACCGCGTTTTGCTGCGCGAGTGCCGCGAACACCACCGCGGGCTCGATGCCGATGGTGGCGAGCTTGGCGTTGGCGAGCTCCACGTAGATCTTCTCGTCCTGCTCGCCGATCAATTCCACCTTGGCCACGTCCTTCACGCGCAGGAGCTGGTTGCGGATGTGGTCCGCGGTCTCCTTCAACTGCGCGTAGGTGAAGCCGTCGCCGGTGATCGCGTAGATGTTGCCGAAGGTATCGCCGAACTCGTCGTTGAAGGAGGGGCCCACGATCCCGGCGGGAAGCGTGCCGCGGATGTCGCCCACCTTCTTCCTCACCTGGTACCAGGTGTCGCGGATCTCGTCGGGACGCGAGGAATCCTTCACGAACACGAAGACCACGGACTCGCCCGGCTTCGAATAGCTCCTCAGGAAGTCGAGGCGCGGCGTCTCCTGCAGCTTCTTCTCTATCTTGTCGGTGAGCTGGCGCTCGACCTCCTCGGCAGAGGCGCCCGGCCACCCGGTGCGCACCACCATCAGCTTGAAGGAGAAGTCGGGGTCTTCGGCCTGGCCGAGCTTCATGTAGGAGCCCACGCCGATCAACGCGAGCACCACCATGAAATAGAGCACCAGCGTCTGGTGCGAGAGGGCCCACTCGGAGAGGTTGAAGCGCCTGAACATCGCGCTCCCCTAGTTCCGCGCCTGCGATTCGGCGGCGGCGGACGACGAGGGTTTTTCGGCGAGGCGCACCACCTGGTCGGCGCGCAGCTTGTGCACGCCCGCGGTGACGACCACGTCGCCCGCGGCGAGCCCGCTGGTGACTGTCACGCCGTCCTCGCGGAATTGGCCGATGGCGACCTTGCGCAGCTTCACCTGGCTCGTCGTCGGGTCGACGACCCATACGGCCGCGTCGTTGCCGCCGCGTGCGAGCGCCGAGAGCGGCAGCAGCACGAGGCCCGCGTCGGCGGGCGGGTTGAAGGCCACGTTGGCGGTCATGCCGAGTTGCGCCTGCGCGGGGGCGTTCAACGCGGAGACGCGCACGGCGTAGGTGCGGGTGACGGGATCGGCGCCGCCCGCGATCTCGCGGATGCGCCCCTGGAAGACGTTGTTCGGATCGGCCCACAGCGAGATGCCCGCTTCCTGTCCCACCTTGAAGCGCGCGAGCTGGCTCTCAGGGGCGTTGATGACGACTTCCTTCTCGCCGGAGCGCGCGAGCTTGAGCACCGCCTGGCCCGCGGTGACTACTTGTCCAGGCTCCGCGGTGACCGACACGATCACCCCGTCGGCATCGGCGACGAGGGTCGTATACGACGCCTGGTTCGAGGTGATCGCCGATTGCGAGCGCGCCTGCGCGACCCGCGCCCGCGACGCGTTGAAGGCGTTCTGCCTCACGTCGAATGCGGACTGGCTGATGAACTTCTTCGCGAGAAGGTCGGCATTGCGATCGAGCTCCGATTTCGCGAGCGCGAAGTCGCTCTCGGCGGAGGCGAGCTGCGCGGACGAGCCCTGCACGGCGAGCTTCGCGTCCTCGGGATCGAGCCGCGCGAGGACCTGGCCGCGCGTGACGCGCGCGCCCGCGTCGACCGCGCGCGCGACGAGCTTGCCGCCCACGCGGAAGCCGAGGTCGGTCTCGTGGCGCGCGCGGATCTCGCCCGAGTAGACGTCGCGGCTCGCCGCGGCTCCGGTGACGACGCGCTGCGTGATCACGGGACGCACCGGGTCCTGGGCCGCGGGTTTCGGGCCGCACGCGGCGAGAACGGCGGCTGCGGCGATGAGGAGGACGGGGGTTTTCATGCTTTCTTTCCTTTCACCGCGCTAATTCGCGGCTTCGCATCCATGTTCTCGAGCGGCGCAACGGTGCCGGACCACAGAGCGTAGATCGCGGCGCGGACTTCCTTGTCGTAGTCGCGCATGAAGACTTTCGCCCCGGCGCGGTCGAGCGCGCGCTCGAATCTCAGGTTTGGGTGGATGAACTGCCAGAGGCCCACGATGAGCGAGAGGCTGTGCTGCAGCAGGCGCGCGCCGTCGCCGGGGCCGAGCGTCGGAAAGTGGCGCTCGAGCGCCGTGCCCGCCGCGCCGACCACAGCGCCCACGCGCACCTTGAAGGCGACCGCGGCTTCCAGCGGCATCTCGCGGTCCATCATCGCGAAGCACCAGCTGGTGAGCGCGAGCGCGCCCGGCGGCGCGATGAAGTGCGCGTGTGCCACCTCGAAGATCTCGTCGAAGCCGAGCGATTTCCCGCTGCCCATGAGTTCCATGAAGCGCGCGAAGAATGCGCCGGTGTGGCGCTCGTGCAGCGCCAGGAGCATTTCTTCCTTGCTCGCGAAGTAGAGGTACACCGTGCCCTTGGCGAGGCCGGCGGCTTGAGCCACCTCGGAGACGCTCGCCATGCGGTCCCGGTGCTTCACGAAGAGCTTCTCGGCGGCATCGAGGATCGCCTGGCGGCGCTCTTCCTTGTCCTCGACGGCGATGGCGCGTTGCTTGAAGGGCACAAATGACTCGGGGTCAGTTAAGAGTCGAGCATAAATGACCAGAAGTCAGTTGTCAAATCGCCTTGCTACTCCCGTACGAACCGCTCCATTGCGGCACGAAGCGCGGGTGGAATCGCGACCGAGCCCAGCGGATGCAGCTTCGAATGCACCGCCGTGACGGTCGCCCGCACGCATTCGATGCCGCGTGCCTTTCCCACGATTCGCATCGTGATCGAGCTCCGCCCCAGTCGCGCGACCGTGAGCTCGAACGCGATCACCTCGCCCAGCGGGTTGGCCGCGAGGAACTCGCACTCGACTTTCACGGTGGGCAGGCCGTGGCCGCCGCGCACGAAGGCGGCGTAGTCCTCGCCGAGCGCCTCGTTGAACCAGTCCTCCATCACCTCGTGGAACAGCTCGAAGTACCGGGGATAGAAGACGATCCCCGCGGGATCGCAATGGTGGAAGCGCACGCGCTTCTCGCGGACGAAGGCCTCGTTCATGGCGCGACCGGTCAGCCGAAGCGCACGTATTCGAAGTCGACCGGGTGGCCGTCGATGCCGGTCGCGGGCGGCGCGATCCATCCCGCGAACTTGCCGGGCTCGACCACGCGCCCCATGAGGGATGCGACGAAAGCGAGGTCGGCGGCGCTCGGTAGCCAGCGCGGGGAATTGGCCGCCCACGCCTCGCGCGTCATCACATCTGCCTCGGGTGAGACGCACACGTTGGCGAGGGTGCCGATGCGGCGGTTGAACGCCTTGTGCGGCAGGTACAGCCGGTGCGCGACGCCGGTCTTCTCGATGCGCTTGTTCCAGCGCTCGACGCCGCCCAGCGAGTCGCGCACGAAATCGTCGCGCAGCACCTCGTTCAGCGCGTTCAGCATGGGCGCCTGGCGCGGCACGAGGCGCCCGTCCTGCACGTCTAGGATCTCGTACGTGTCGCCGCGCAGCCGGTGGTCGTCGGCGCGCTTCGCTTCGTCGAAGCGGCCCTTCAGCCCGCTCGCGTAAAATGTCGCGGCGTTGCTCGATTCGTCGGCGCCGAACAGGTCGATGGTCACGCTGTAGTGGAAGTTCAGGTAGCGCTGCACCGTGGGAAGGTCAATCACCCCCGCCGCGCGCAGCCGCGCTGGATCGTCGGTGCCGAGCTCGTTCATCGCTTCGCAGGTGCGCTGGATCACGCGCGAGACGCCCGCGTCGCCCACGAACATGTGGTGCGCCTCCTCGGTGAGCATGAAGCGGGTGGTGCGCGCGAGGGGATCGAAGCCCGATTCGGCGAGCGCCTTCAGCTGGAACTTGCCGTCGCGGTCGGTGAAGTGCGTGAACATGAAGAACGCGAGCCAGTCGGGCGTGCGCTCGTTGAAGGCGCCGAGGATGCGCGGATTGTCGGTATCGCCCGAGCGGCGATGAAGCAGCGCCTCGGCCTCCTCGCGCCCGTCGCGGCCGAAGTGCTTGTGCAGCAGGTAAACCATCGCCCACAGGTGGCGGCCTTCCTCCACGTTGATCTGGAAGAGGTTGCGCAGGTCGTACATCGAGGGCGCGGTGAGGCCGAGGTGGCGCTGCTGCTCGACGGAGGCGGGCTCGGTATCGCCCTGCGTCACGATGATGCGGCGCAGGTTGGCGCGATGCTCGCCGGGCACGTCCTGCCACGCGGGCTCGTCCAGGTGATCGCCGA
>JBDTXQ010000030.1:0-12858 GCA_040006115.1 Usitatibacter sp. | reverse complement strand
CCTCCTCGCCGCTTCTGGCGCCACGCCCTATGTGATGGGCGCGCTCGCCGCTGCACGCGCCGCGGGCGCGCTCACCATCGGCATCGGCAACAACGCGGGAGCGCCGATCGCGTTCGAAGCCGAAATCGGCATCCTGCTCGAGACGGGGTACGAGCTCATCTCGGGGAGCACCCGCCTGAAGGCCGGCACCGCGCAGAAGATCGCGCTCAACACGTTCTCGTCGGCGGTGATGGTGCGGCTGAACAAGATTTACGGAAACCTGATGGTGGATCTCAAGCCCACCAACGCGAAGCTCAAGGAACGCGCGGTGCGCCTCACCATTCTCGCGACCGGCGCCGCAGAAGAGCGGGCGCGCGAAGTGCTCGAGGCCAGCGGCTTCCATGTGAAGGTCGCTATCGTGGCGATCCGGAAGAACGTCGCTCCGGGGGAGGCGCGCGCGCGCCTTGCGGCTGTGCACGGCAGCGTGCGCGCCGCGCTCGCCGGGTGATCGCGCAGCCCCCCGGGCGCGTCGCGTCGCTCGACGCGTTTCGCGGCTTCGCGATCGCGAGCATGGTCCTTGTCAACAACCCGGGCGACTGGGGCCACCTGCACGCGCCGCTCGACCACGCGGAATGGAACGGCTGGACCTTCACCGACCTGGTCTTCCCGTTCTTTCTCTTCGCGGCGGGCATGTCCATGGCGCTATCCATCGAACGACGCGCACGCGGCGGCGACAGCGGCGGGAGGCTCATGGCGGCGATCGCGAAGCGCGCCCTGGTGATCTTCGCGGTCGGCCTCGCCCTCAACCTCTTTCCCGCCTTCGATTTCTCCACGGTACGCATCCCGGGCGTCCTGCAGCGGATCGCGCTTGCCATCGTGATCGCGGCTCCCTTCGCCATCCTCGCGCGCACGCGGTCGATCGCGCTCGCCATCGCGCTCCTTTTTGCGGTCTACACCGTCCTCATGCTCTTCGTGCCGGTGCCCGGACCCGATGGCGTCGCCGCCGCGGGTGTGCTCGAGCCGGGGCGAGACTTCGGCGCGTGGCTCGACCGCCGCCTCCTCACGGGCCACCTGTGGGCCAAGTCGCGCACCTGGGATCCCGAAGGCGTGACGAGCACGTTGCCCGCGGCGTGTAGCGTGCTCTTGGGCGTGGCGGCTGGGCGGTGGCTTCTCGCCGCGCGCCCCGTGGTCGCCACGTCCGCAACCCTGCTTGGCGCTGGCGTCGCGGCTCTCCTGGCGGGCCTTGCGCTGGACGCGGTGCTGATGCCGATCAACAAGAACCTCTGGACCGTGTCCTACTGCATCTTCATGACCGGCTGGTCGCTCGTGGCCTTCGGGGCGTTCCATGCCGCGATGGATGGCGCGCCGGCGATTCGTGCGCGCGAGACGGCGCGGCGAATCCTGTTGCCGCTCACGATCTACGGCATGAACGCGCTCTTCATCTTCGCGTTCTCGGGATTCGTGGGCAGATTGCTCGTCATGGGAGGAGCGAAGGGCGCGCTGTACGCGCCGTTCCAGGCGCTGCCTCTCGCGCCAGAGAATGCGTCGCTCGCCTACGCGATCGCCTTCGACCTCGCGATGTTCGCGGTGGCATGGGCGATGTGGAAGAAGAAATGGTTCGTGAAGGCTTGAGGCTCGCGGCGCTCGCGATCGCGGCGCTCCTCGCGGGCTGCACCGTCCCCTCGGTCCGGATCGACGCCGCGCCTCCGCCGGCGCCGCGGGAGTTCCGCGGCGCGTGGGTCGCGACCGTCGCCAACATCGACTGGCCGAGCCGGCCGGGACTCTCCTCCGCCGCGCAGCAGCAGGAGATCGCGCGCATCGTCGAACGCGCGCAGGCGATCGGACTGAACGCGCTCATCGTGCAGGTGCGCCCCGCGGCCGACGCGCTTTACGCGAGCGAGCTCGAGCCGTGGTCCGAGTACCTCACGGGAAGGCAGGGCGAGGCGCCCGATCCCTTCTACGATCCGCTCGCGTCGTGGATCGCGCAAGCGCACCGCCGCGGCATCGAACTGCACGCGTGGTTCAACCCTTATCGCGCGCGGCACTCCTCGGCGCGCTCGCCTCTCGCGGCGAGCCACATCGCGAACACCGCCCCCGATGCGGTGAAGACATACGGGGACTCACTCTGGCTCGATCCCGCCGAGGCCGAGGCGGCGCAGCGAACGCTGGCGGTGATCGTCGACGTGGTGCGTCGCTACGACGTGGATGGCGTGCACATCGACGACTACTTCTACCCGTACCCGGTCGGCGCGCCCGGCGGCGGCGGCGACCTCGATTTTCCCGACGACGCCTCGTGGCAGCGCTACCTCCTCGCGGGCGGCACGCTCGCGCGCGCCGACTGGCGCCGCGGCAACGTTAACGCATTGGTCGAGCGCATCGACGCCGCCGTGCATCGCGAGAAACCTTGGGTGCGATTCGGCGTGAGCCCGTTCGGCGTGGGCCGCCCGGACCTCCGCGCTGCCGGAGTCTCGGGATTCAGCCAGTACGACAAGCTCTATGCGGATGTCGAGCTGTGGCTCGCGCGCGGCTGGCTCGACTACCTCGCGCCGCAGCTCTATTGGCCGATCGACTCGCCCGGGCAGCCCTTCGGCGTGCTGCTCGACTATTGGCGCGGCGCCAATTTCGCGGGGCGCCACGTGTGGCCGGGACTCTTCACGAGTCGCATCGACTCCACCGGGAAATCGTGGAGCGCTGACGAGATCGCGAGCCAGGTCACTCTCGCTCGCGCGCGCGGCGCCGAGGGCCACGCTCACTTCAGCATGGTGGCGCTGATGGAGAACCGGCGCGGTATCGCCGACCGTCTCGCCGCGATGTACGCCACGCCGGCGCTGGTGCCGGCCTCGCCCTGGCTCGCGGACGCGCCGCCCGCGGCGCCGCAGGTTCGCGCGCGCGTGGCGCCCGGCGATCCCGGTACGATCACCGTGGAGATCGACTCGCAAGCGCGCGCCGAATGGCTCCTCGCGATCTGGGCACGCTACGGCAACGAATGGCGCTTGCGCATCGTGCCAGGCGAAGGTCGCTCCGCGCTCGTCGCCGCGCAAGCGAAGGGGATGGCCCTCGAGGCGCTCATGGTGTCGGCGGTGAATCGCGTGGGCGCGGAAAGCGCGCGCGTGATGGTTGCGCCGGAAAGCTGGAAGAACGCGAGGTGATGGAATGACCAACGACCGCCTGCGCGACGTCGCGCGCGTCCTCGGCCTCGGCATCGATGCCGGCGGCACGCAGACGCGCTGGGCGCTTGCGGCGGCGCCGCGCGAAATCGTCGCCCAAGGCACGGTGCGCGGCATGAGCGCGCTCCAGGTGGGCGAAGGCAACCACGTTCGCGACGCGATGGCCGAGCTCGCCGCCGCGGCATTGCCTCACGGACGCCCCGCGCGCATCCACGGCGGCGTCACCGGATTCGGGGAAAGTACCGAGGCGCTGCGCCGGCTCATCGCCGCGCCCTTCGGCCTCGATGCGGCGCTCGTCAGCCTGGTGACCGACGTGGAGATCACCTACCTCGATCTCTTCGCGCCCGGCGAAGGCTATGCGGTCTACGCCGGGACGGGCTCGGTCGCCGCGTTCGTGGACGAGTCCGGCACACTGCATCGCGCGGGCGGCCGCGGCGTGACGCTCGACGACGGCGGCGGCGGCTTCTGGATCGCGCGCGAGGCGCTGCGCCACGTTTGGCGGCGAGAGGACGAGCGGCCCAACAGCTGGCGCGATTCGCCCATGGCGACTGCGCTCCTCGAGGCGATCGGCGGAACCGGGTGGGCCAGCTCGCGGGAATTCATTTATGGGCGCGACCGCGGCGCGGTGGGAAGCCTCGCCTTGGTGGTGGCGCGCGTAGCGGGCGAGGACCCGGTGGCGCGCCAGATCCTCGCCGCGGCAGGCAAGGAGCTCGCCCGGCTCGGCGTCGCCATGACCGGCCGCTTCGGGCCGCGTCCCATCGCGCTCACCGGCCGCGCGGCCACCCTGCACCCGCTCATCGCCGAAGCGATGCGCGCCGCGTTGCCGAGCGGCATCCCGTTCGCGCTGCGACCCAGCCACGCGCAACACGCGGCGGCGCGCATCGCGCTCGCGAAGGCGCTGCCATGACGTCCTCCTGGATGATCGTCGCGGGATTCTTCTTCGCGGCCATGGGCGTCTTCGTGAAATTCGGCGCCAGCCAATTCGACGCGTCGGAGATGGCGTTCTACCGCTCGTTCGTCGGCCTCTTCGTGGTCGTAGGAGTGGTCGCCGCGCGCCGCGGGACGGTTACGACTGAGCACCTCGGCGCCCACGTGATCCGCAGCGTCGTGGGCTCGATCTCGCTGATCGGCTACTTCTACGCGATGGCGCAGCTGCCGCTTGCCACCGCGCAGACCCTCAACTACACCTCGCCCATCTTCCTCGCCATCGCGACGGTGGTGGTGCTGGGGGAGAAGTTCTCCTACTGGCTGGTCGCCGCGATCGCGCTCGGCTTCGTGGGCGTGGCGCTCCTCCTCCAGCCCACGGTCCACGCCGGCAGGGAAGCGGCGGCGCTGATCGGCCTCTTCTCGGGCGTCTTCTCCGCGTGGGCCTACCTCAGCGTGCGAACCCTCGGCAAGCTTGGCGAGCCCGACTACCGCGTGGTGTTCTGGTTCACCGTGATCGGCTCGATCCTGTGCGCGGGCTGGCAGCTTTCGACGTCCACATTCCACGCCGTCCGGCTCGACAACATCTGGATCGTCTTCGGCATCGGTTTGTGCGGCACCGCGGCGCAGTTCGCCATGACCCGCGCCTATCGCACCGGCAATACGCTCGTCTGCGGCGCGCTCTCGTACTCGACCCTCGTGTTCGGCGCAGTGGCGACCTTCATCGTCTGGAACGAGCGCCTCGCTCCCCTCGAATGGGCCGGCATGGCGATCATCATCGCGAGCGGCATCCTCGCCATGCGCGTGGAGAAGAAGGACCAGGTCGAGGAGGCGGGCTTCGAGAGCTAGCGTTACCTGGTGAGCACGCCTATTGCTGCGTCTTCAACCAGGTGTCGTTCGCCGCTTCGAATCGGCGCAGTGCGAGCTGCGTATCGAAAGGGCCTTCCGAAAGCGTTTCCGGATCCCACTCGCTTCGCGCTTGATTGAAAAAATCACCGCCATACACGTGAATCGCGGCCGTAAAGCGAGGTATCGGGTTCGTCACCGAATGGATGATGGACTGTCCGAGGGGCGTCGCATCCTTCTCGCAGAGCACCTTGGTACCGGCAACTTCCACCTTGCCCCCACTGTCCGGGACGCGCCGCCAGAAGGTGTTGTCCTCGCGGCCAGAATAGATGCCGATGACGGCCCACATCTCATGGTTGTGGGGGGGGATCGTCATTCCGGGCGCCCACACGACGTTGAGGATGGTCAACTCATTCGACTGATGGACTTTGTGCAGCCCGGCACGCTTCGGCTCGCCCAAACCCTTCAGCACGGCTGCGGGCTCCGACACGGCGCGGCGCACGACCTCGCACACGTGCTTGTGCGACCTGTCGGCCGCGTGGGCGGCCCGGCAATCTTCGATGAATCGGTCGAGGTCGAATATCAATTGTCACTCGTGATCTTCGCGCTTCTGGAAAACTCCTCCGGCGTGGAGCCGACGGGGGTTACCCCGAACTGCTCCAGCTTATCCCTGTCGCCCCCACGATACGACCGCCGCGATCGATGTGTCCAATCCATTTGTCATTCCATAATCGATGCAATAGGGTTAAGTCGCGATCTCGTTCGGCGCGTACCACCGATACCCCGGCCAAAGCGGTCGTCAGCAAATCGATTCAACTACCGCATCAGAAGCGCGAGTCTGGGTTGGGGGACCGAGCGCCTCAGTCCAGCGCGATCCGGTTCTTCTCGATGATCGGCTTCCAGCGCGCGTGCTCCTCCTTCATGTACGCACGCAATTCGTCGGACGTTCCCGGCGCGGCCTCCATCATCTGCGCGCGCAAGGCCTCGACCACCTCGGGCTGCCTGAGGATGGCGCCGACTTCGCCCTCGAGGCGCTTCAGGATCGGCTTGGGGGTCGCCGCGGGCGCGATCACCGCGACCCATGCGTTGGCCTCGACGCCCGGCATCCCCTGCTCCGCGAGCGTCGGGATCTCCGGAAAGAGGCTCGAGCGCCGCGCGGTGGTGACCGCGAGCGCGCGCAGCTTGCCAGCCTTCACCTGCGGCATCACCGACGCCGCCGGAAGAACCGCGAGGCTCGTGTCCCCGGCGAGCAGCGATAGCACCGCCTGGCTCGATCCGGGATAGGCGACGTGCACGAGCTCGGTGCCGCTCCTTGCCGCGATGAGCTCCATTGCGAGGTGCGAGATGGAGCCGTTGCCGATCGAGGCGTAGTTGAAGGCGCCGGGCTTGCGCTTCAGCTCCGCGGTGAGCTCGGCCACGTTCGCCGCTTTCATCGCCGGCGTCACCACGAGGATGCTCGGCTGGTTCACCGCGAGCGTGACCGGCGCGATCTCCTTGTCCGGATCGTAGGGAAGCTTCTTGTAGAGGAGCGGACCGGTGACGAGCGCGCCCCCGATGCTGACGCCGATCGTGTAGCCGTCGGGCAGCGCTTTCGCGACGGCATCGGTGCCGATGGTGCCGCCCGCTCCGGGCTTGTTCTCGACCACCACCGGCTTGCCGAGGCGCTTCTCGAGGCGATCGGCGATCATGCGCGCCACCGTATCCGGCGTGGACGCCGCGGCGAAGGGCGCGATCATGCGGATCGTCTTCTGCGGCCAATCCTGCGCGTTCGCCGAGACCGCGAAGAAAAGTGGTGTCAGGTACAACTTAAAAAGTCGTGTCAGGTACGACATATATCGGTCCCCAGGTAGACGCCATCGGTTTCGAGAGTGCGCTGCAGCCGCGGCACTCCAAGTGAGCGCGGTGGGACGCCGCCGTCGATCGCGAGCGCCGCCGCCGTCCCCGCGGCCTGCCCCATCACGAAGCAGGGGCCGCTCACGCGTGCCGCGGACTGCGCCTCGTGGGTCATGCCCGCGCACCGGCCCGCGACGAGCAGGTTGTCCAAGCCGCGCGGCAGGATCATGCGATAGGGAAGCTGGTTGAAGCCGCGCGCCTTTGGGATGTCGGGCCAGATCCATTGCACGTCGCCCGCGACGTGCATCTCGAGCGGCCAGCCGTTCACGCCGATGGTGTCGACGAAGTCCACGCAATCGATCACGTCCTTCGCGGTGAGCATGTAATCGGCGACGACGCGACGCGTCTCGCGGATGCCGAGCTGCGGCGCGATGTCGATGAGATAGGAGTCCTCGAATCCGGGGACGCACTCTTTCAGGAAGCGGTGGTAGTCCACGACCTGGCGCCTGCCCTCCGTTTCCGCGCCACTCAACTGCCGCGCGTCGGTGCCGTCCACCGCGGAGCCGTCAGCGTTCTTCAGTTGAGTCACGTTCACGCGCCACTCGGTCGGATGCTTCTGGGGACGCACGATGGCACCCTTGCGCGGAAAGGTAAAGTCGCCGCGCGCCTGCGCCTCTTCCATGAGCTGCGGGATCTGCCGCGGCGCATCGCGCGCGCGATCGGGGTCGACGCCGTTCACGCGGAACATCAGGGTCGGATAGAGCGCTCCGCCCTGGCCATCGCCTTTCTCCGACGCGGCGCCGGCGAAGCTCGCGAGATCGCCGTCGCCCGAGCAGTCGATGAAGATGCGCGCGCTCACCGCTTGCCGCCCCGACTTGGTCTCGATCACGAGCGCGGCGATGCTCCTCTCGTCGCCGCGAACGACCTGGGCGCCGTGCGCGTGGAAAAGGATCTCGACGCCCGCGCCGGCGACCAGCTCATCCGCGGCGCACTTGTACGCCGACATGTCGTACGCCTGCGCGAGCGTCTTGCCGAAGATCACATGGGGCTCGTTCAAGCCGTCGAGCGCGGCGATGCGGTCGAGGAGCTCGCTCGCGATCCCGTGGACCACGCGCCGCATGTCGCCACGCACGTTGGCGTGCAAGCCGCAGAAGTTGGTGACGCCCGCCGCGGTCCCCATGCCGCCGAGGAAGCCGTAGTGCTCCACCAGAAGCGTCTTCGCGCCATGGCGCGCCGCGGCCACGCTCGCGGCGATTCCGGCGGGGCCGCCGCCCAGCACCGCCACGTCGAAATTGCCGAACACCGGGAGCTTGCGCGCCGGCTCCTCGATCGCGTCCACCGTCAGTCGGCCCGGGAGGTCATCCTCGATTCTAGCTCGCGATGAAAAAAGGGCGACGATGGGTCCGTATCGGCGCGCGAAAAGATACACTTGTCGCCCATGGAAATGATCCTCGTCACGACCGAAGAGCTTGCCGCCCACCTCGGCGATCACGCGTGGATCGCGATCGACACGCGCCACGACATGGGCGACGTGGAGAAAGGCCGGCGCGCATACGCCGCGGGCCACATCCCGGGCGCGTATTTCATGCACGTCGACGACGACCTCGCGGGGCCGAAGACCGGCAAGAACGGCCGCCATCCGCTTCCCGACATCGCGGCCTTCGCGGCGAAGCTGAACGAGCGCGGCGTGACTGCGCAAACGCAGGTCGTGGTCTACGACGATCTCGCCGGGAATTTCGCGGTGCGGCTCTGGTGGCTGCTGCGCTGGCTCGGGCACGATCGCGTGGCGCTCCTCGACGGCGGCTTTCCCCTTTGGGAAAAGGAAGGGCGCCCCGTCACAAAGGAGGTGCCCGCACCGCGCAAGGGCAGCTTCGCCCCGGTGCCGCACCCCGGGTGGACGGTGGACATACCCTTCGTCGAGCGCTTCCGCGAGGATGCATCGGTGAAGCTCCTCGACGCGCGCGCCGAGGCGCGCTTCGCCGGCCTGCAGGAACCGATCGATCCCGTGGCGGGCCACATCCCCGGCGCGGTGAACCATTTCTGGCAGAAGAATCTCTCGCCCGACGGGCGCTTCAAGCCCGCCGCGCAACTTCGCAAGGAATACGATGCGCTCCTGGCGGGCATGGCCCCGGGGCAGACCGTCCACATGTGCGGCTCCGGCGTGACTGCGTGCCACAATATTTTCGCCATGGAGCTCGCCGGGCTTCCCGGCGCGCGACTCTATCCCGGCTCGTGGAGCGAGTGGTGCTCCGATCCCGGCAGACCGATGTCCACCGCACCGAAGAAATGAAGAATCGCGCACCCGCTCTCGCCGCCGCCTTCCTCACCGCCCTCATCGCCCACGCCGACCCCTTGCTCGTCGATCCGCCGAAGAGCCTCATCCTCGACGGCGTGCCGCCGATTCCCGCCGCGCTCGTCGACAAGATCGCGCCCTACGCCGAGTTCCGCCCGCACTTGATGCTCTCGTGGCATCCCGCGCGGCGCGAGATGCTGATCAACCGCCGGCTGCGCGCCACCAACCAGGCGCACGTAGTCACCGAGCCCGGCGTGACCCCGCTGCCGCTCACCGATCTTCCCGACGCGGTCTCCGGCGCAAGCTTCCAGCCCACGACCGGCGAGTATTTCATCTTCACTCGCGGCGAAGGCGGCAACGAAGTGTTGCGCATCTATCGCCAGGACCTGGCGAGCAAGGAAGCGACGGCGTTGAGCCCGGAGGGCGAACGCGCATCCCGGCCGGAGTGGAATCGCAAAGGCGATCGCATCGTCTACACCACGCAGCCCATCGATCGCAACAACCGGGAGGGCAAGATCCGCACGACCGTGCACGTGGTAGATCCGCTGAAGCCCGAATCCGATCGCGTCCTCGCCCGCATGGAAGGCGGCGGATGGTTCGGCTTCCGCTTCTCCGAGGACGGCAAGCGCCTCGTGTTCCTCGAGCACATATCCGCCAACGAGTCGTACATCTGGGTGATGGATGCCGCCACCGGGCGCAAGCGCCGCGTGACGCCACCCCCGAAAGGCGAGCCGGTGTACTGGGGCGAGACGCATTTCTCCCGGGACGGCAAGGGCGTCTTCACCACCACCGACCGGGGCAGCGAGTTCCGCCGCCTCGCGTACCTGCCACTCTCCAGCGGCAAGGAGCGCGTGCTCGCCGCCAACCTCGAATACGACGTCGAAGACTACGACATCTCCTTCGACGCGAACCGCATCGTGTTCATCACCAACGAGCACGGCTCGGACGTGCTGCGCTTCATCGACCTGGCAACCCTGAAGGAGCTGCCGCGCCCGCCGCTGGTGCATGGCGTGATCGCTGGTCTCGCATGGCGGAAGAAATCGACGGAGGTCGCTTTCCACATGAGCTCGGCACGCTCCGCCGGCGACGTGTTCTCCTACGACCTCAAGGCGAACAAGCTCATCCGCTGGACCAACGGCAACGGCCCGCAGGTGAACACGAGCGAATTCGTCGAGCCGCGCCTCATCACCTGGAAGAGCTTCGACGATCGCGACATCAGCGGCTTCCTTTACCGCCCGCCGGCCCGCTTCGAGGGCAAGCGCCCCGTGATCATCCAGATCCACGGGGGACCGGAGTCCCAGGCGCGCCCCGGGTTCATCGGGCGCAACAACTATTTCGTGAGCGAGCTCGGGGTGGCGATGATCTATCCCAACGTGCGCGGCTCCTCCGGATTCGGCAAGACGTTCCTCAAGCTCGACAACGGCATGAAGCGCGAGGACTCGGTGAAGGACATCGGCGCGCTCATCGACTGGATCGCGGCGCAACCCGACCTCGACGCGTCGCGCGTCTCCATCGCCGGCGGGAGCTACGGGGGGTACATGTCGCTCGCCTGCGCGTTTCATTTCGCCGATCGCATCGCGGGCGTGGTGAGCGTGGTGGGAATCTCCAACTTCACGACGTTCCTCGAGCGCACCGAGAGCTACCGCCGCGACCTGCGCCGCGTTGAATACGGCGACGAGCGCGTGCCCGACATGCGCGCCTTCTTCGAGAGGATCGCGCCGCTCAACAACGCGCAGAAGATCACCAAGCCGCTATTCGTGGTGCAGGGCCTGAACGACCCCCGCGTGCCTTACACCGAGGCCGAGCAGATCGTGGCGACGGTCAAGAAGAACGGCACGCCGGTGTGGTTCATGATGGCGAAAGACGAAGGCCACGGCTTCGCGAAGAAGCCGAACGCGGACTACCAGTTCTACGCGACGGTGGAATTCGCCAGGCAGACGCTGCTCGAGCAGCCACCATCACGGACCTTCGGATCTGCGTCCCCTTGAGCCATGGTCTCCTCCTGGTCAGGCGCCACGATTGTCGCCTTGAAACGCGAGCAACGTCATTCATCGGGCCCCACGGCCGTTTGTTGGGTGGGCCAGTTCCACGCGTACCAGACCACCAGCCCGGTAAGCGCGATCTCGATCACACCGAAAAAGATGTAGAACGCCCAGCCCCACATCGTGATCAGGATGATCAACGTGAAGAGCGTCCCGAAGACGATGTTGAGCCAGCGGTTGAGCGTCGGCCGTAGCGCCAGCGATGCGAAAATCATGACGCTCGGTATCGCCATCATGATCGATGTTCCCAGCAGGACTCCTTGCGTCGTTGGCCCGAGGGGCTTCATGTTTCCCTTCAGCATGTCTGCGAGCGCGCCGGGCACGTAAAGCCCGAAATAGTCCGCGTAGATGTAGCAGAACATCACGCTCGCCCAAAGGGCCGACAATTTGATCTTGACGTCAAGCCTGGCGTCAACCAGAGGCGCGCCGGATTTCTTCACCGATCCCATGGGATTCCCCCCTCGCGGCGCTTGCCACCACACCGCCGATATTGACCGCAGAATCCGCACTGGTCAAATGCGCAATCTCCAACTGCCTCCGGGGTGCTTCGCTATACTTCGGTGTCGTGGCGGATCGACAAGGGAGGGGGCCGTGTCCCAAGCGGTCAGCATTCGAGCGGGACGAGATGCCGCTCAACCGCGCGACGCGCGCCTGGATCTACCGAAGATGATCGCGCACCCGTGCGGCGTGGCCTACCCGACGCACGCCGGTGCCCAGTTCACACCCACGGAGTGACCGGCCCCGCGCTCGCCGACGCGATCCTCGTAGCGCACGCCGCGTTCGTGGTGTTCGTGGTGGCGGCGCTGCCCGGGATCTGGATCGGCGCCGCGCTCGGCAAGCGCTTCGCCTTCAATCCGTGGTTTCGCGGCGCCCACCTCGCCGCGATCGCTTTCGTCGTGGCGGAAGCGGCGCTCGGGTTCATGTGCCCGCTCACGATCTGGGAGGACGCGCTACGCGGGACCGCATCGGATGAGGGGTTCATCCCGCGCTGGATCCACGCGTGGCTCTTCTGGAGCTGGCCCGCATGGGTGTTCACCGCGATCTACGTGGCATTCGGCCTCCTCGTCGCGTGGACGTGGTGGCGCGTCCCGCCGCGGCGCTAGGACTTCTCCTCGATGCCGAGGACGGTATTCACCGCCTGCACGAGCCCGCTGATCTTGAAGGGCTTGGTCACGTAGTCGTCGGCGCCGAGCGAAAGGCCGCGGGCGACGTCGGTCACTTCCGACTTGCCGGTCATCATGATCACCGGCAGGGTCATGATCTTCTGGTTGCCGCGGATGCGCTCGAGGATCTGGAAGCCGTCGGCGTCGGGCAGCTTCACGTCGAGGAGCACGAGGTCCGGCAGTGGCGGCTTGTTGAATTCCGCGTTGATCTCAGCGCGGCTCCTCGCGAAGCGCGTGAGGAAGCCGCCCTTGGCGAGCACCTCGCCCACCAGCTCCGAGAGCGCCTTGTCGTCCTCGATGATGAAGATGGAATGGCGAGAGCCGCTGCGCGGCGTCACGCGCCCGCCGGCGTTCCTCGCCATCGCCACGTAGAAGCCGGTCTTGGCTAGCTGCGGGCTGCCGGTAGCCGCCTCCTTGCGCGCGCTCGCCATCTTCTCGGGCGGGGGCGGCGGCGAGGGCTTCGCGGGCGCGGTGAAGTCGAGATCGTCTTCGGCGTCTGGGTGGGCGGTCATGGCCTTTGCACTTTCCTCAATTGGCGCTCGCGGCGGCCTTCTTCTCGCCGATCCTGCTTTCCTCGCCGCGGGCGAGCTTCGCGATGTTAGCGCGGTGCC
>JBDTXQ010000029.1:0-12905 GCA_040006115.1 Usitatibacter sp. | reverse complement strand
CGCATCGATTTTTTCCTGGCGGAAGCAACCGCCGCCCTGCGTACCACGCGTGTCTCGGAAAAAGGTGAAGCAACCGAAGAACGCATCTCGCACGAGCCGCTTGGCGTCATCGCCAACATCTCGGCGTGGAATTACCCGTGGTTCGTCGGCGGCAACGTCTTCGTGCCCGCCCTCCTCGCCGGAAATGCCGTGCTCTACAAACCTTCGGAGTTCGCCTCGCTTACCGGCACCGAGATCACGCGCCTGCTCTACGAAGCCGGCATTCCCCAGGATGTGTTCATCCCCATCGTTGGTGGCGGCGAAGTCGGCGCTGCATTGCTCAAGCAGCCGGTCGATGGCGTGTTCTTCACCGGCTCCGTGGCTACCGGGAAGAAAATCGCTGAAGCCGTTCGCGGCCGCATGATCAAGCTGCAGCTGGAGCTGGGCGGCAAGGACCCGATCTACGTCTGCGAGGACGTGGACGTCGCGAAGGCCGCGGCGGGCATAGCGGACGGCGCCTTCTACAACACCGGGCAAAGCTGCTGCTCGGTGGAGCGCATCTACGTGAACGAGAAGGTGTTCAAGCCTTTCGTCGACGCGTTCGTGGCGGAAGTGAAGGGCTACAGGCGCGGCGATCCTTTGGACGACAAGACCTACATCGGTCCGCTCACGCGCGCCCCGCAGCTGAAGGTCCTCGAGGCGCAGGTGAAGGACGCGCGCAAGAAGGGCGCGAAAGTCCTCACCGGAGGCGAGCGAGTGAAGGCGAAGGGCAACTGGTTCGAGCCCACGGTGCTGGTGGACGTGAGCCACGCGATGGACGTGATGCGCGACGAGACCTTCGGCCCGGTGATCGGCGTGATGCCGGTGAAGGGCGACGCCGAGGCGGTCAAGCTCATGAACGACACCGAGTACGGCCTCACCGCGGGGGTCTACACCAACGACCGCAAGCGCGCCGAGCGCATCCTCTCGCAGTTGGCGAGCGGTTCGGTCTACTGGAACTGCTGCGACCGGGTGAGCCCGCGGCTGCCGTGGTCGGGCGTGGGGAATTCGGGGATCGGGTTGACGCTTTCCACGTACGGCATCGAGACCTTCACGCGGCCGAAGGCCTGGCACCTCCGAGGCAGCTGATGCATGGGAATACTTTCTAGAGCTTCTCCAGCTCCACGGCGCCTCCCCAGTCGGCCTCCAGGGCGGTGACGCGCAGGCGCTGGATGCGCTCGAGGTAAAGCTCGGCGATGGTGTCGTCGGGAATGCGGCGCAGGAGCTCGCGCCATAGAAGCTCGCTTTCTTCCCAGCGACGCGCGCGATAGGCGGCGATCGCCCTGGCGCTCGCCTCGATCACTTCCGCGTCGGAGCAAGGCGTCCAGATGTCCACGGGCTCGGTCTTGCCCTTCACGATCACGCGGTCGACGAGGCGCACCTGCACCGCGCCCTCGAGCCGCGCGACGGTCTCGCCGCTGATGAGGATCCCGGTCTTGTAGAGCTTGTTCACGCCCTCCAAGCGCGCGGCCAGGTTCACGCCATCGCCGATCGCGGTGTAGTCGAAGCGATCCGAGGATCCCAGGTTGCCGATCACCGCGGTGCACGAATGGATGCCAACTCGCATGCGGATCTCCGGAAGCCCTTCCGCCTTGAACTGCTTCCTCAGCTCGTCCATGTCCTGCTGCATCTCGCACGCCGCGAGGCACGCGTTGGGTGCCTGCCGGGGGTCGTCGATCGGCGCGCCCCACATCGCCATGATCGCATCGCCGATGAAGCGGTTCACCGTGCCGTTGTGGCGCTTGATGATCGCGGTGGCGCGCGAGAAATGCACGTTCAGCACGCGCGTCACCTGCTCGGCGCCGAGCTCCTCGGTGAGCGTGGTGAACCCCGCGATGTCGGTGAAGAGCATCGTCACCTCGCGCCGCTCGCCGCCCAGCGCGAGGCGCTGCGGATTCGCCATCACGTGGTCCACGACCTCCGGCGACACGTAGAGGGAGAACGCGCGCCGCATCTCGCTCCTGCGCCGGCGCTCGGTGAACCACGCCACGCCGCCCACCGAGAGATAGACCGCCACGGCGCTCGTCATCGAGGCGAACACCGGCAGCCACAGGTTCATGCGCGTGAAGAGCGCCCAATCGAGGACGGCGATGGCGGTGACGATGCACAGCGCCACGAGCCCGCTCAGCAGCGGCCTCCAGGTCCGCATCGACCACGCGGTCAGCGTCGTCACGAACAGGAGCAACGCGATGCTCCACCCGCGCGGCGCGGGCGCGGTCGCCGCGCCGCGCAGCGCCGTCTCGAGGATGTTGGCGTGAATCTCCACCCCCGGCATGAGCCACCCGGAGCTCTGGGTAAACGGCGTGTAGAAGAGATCGCCTTGTGCCATGCGGGCGTCGGTATTCGCCTTCAACTCACGGCCGATGAACACGATCTGGTCACGGAAGGCGTCGGGCGGCAGCATCGTGTCCGCCTCGAGCGCCTGGTAGTAGGACACGAAGGGAAACGTGTGATCGGGCCCGACGTAGCGAATCATCGCGTTCGCCACGGGCTCCGACAGGGCGAGCAGCCCCGGCTGTCGATCGTTGGCGCGCTTCACGATGGCACGCCACAAGACGTCCGGACCCAGCGGCATGTTGCGCACCACGCCGTCGATGTCCGGATTCACCGTCGCGAATCCGTTCGCCGCGCCCGCCTCCGTGAAGGTCGCGAGCGGTTCGACCCGCAGCCATTGGCGCGAATGCGCCGACTCCTGGTAGACGAGGTCGGCGGCAAACACCACATTGCCGGCGCGAGCGATGGCGGCGGCGAGCGCGGCGTCGTCCTCCGGCTTCGACGCCTCGGGCATCAACACGTCGAATGCGATGACCAGGGCGCCCGCCTTGGTGAGCTGATCTATTAGCTTCGCGTGGTGGCCGCGCCACAAGGAAAATTGCAACCCGATCTCGGTGAACGAAGCCTCGTCGATGCCGACGATCGTGATCGGCAGGCTCGAGCGGTTCGGCGCCTCGATCGCCGAAAGCAGGTCGTAGCCCTTGCGCTCGAGCACGTGCCAGAAGTTGGTGAAGCCGAGCGCGACAAGGAAGATCGCCACGCACGCCGCGAGCGCGACGAGCATCCTCCCGGGCAACTCCGTGCTGTGCTCGACGAGCTTCATTTGCCTCGCGCCGAAAGCGGCGCGCCGTTCAGAAGCGGTAGCTCACGACTATACCGAAAAGGTCCGGCGTGTCCTTCTTGAAAAGGTTGGACGCGTACGCCTCGGCGGACCAGCGCTTGTCGTTGGTCTCGGCGAACACGCTCACCTGCGCGTCCCAGCCCGGGGGCAGGCGCTGAAGGTTCGCCTCGTCGGCGAAGCGCGCGCTGCGGTACACCGCCTGCGCGGTCACGAACGTGCGCCAGCCCGGCGCCCAGGTGAGGCCGAGGTTCACGTTGTGGCGGGGAAGGTACGGAATGAGCAGCCCAGTGGCCCCGGGCGCGGTGTTCTCGCTCTCCGTATAGGTGTAGTGCGCGCGCAGGCCGATGCGCGGCGTGAGGATGTGCTCGACCGCCACACCCGCCCGCCGCGCGATGCCTTCGCCATAGACGGGCACGTCCTCGAGGAGATCGGGCTTGGGAGGCGAGCTGATGGCGCGGTTGCGCAGCCGATCGAGGTTGGTCACGTCGGCGTTGGTGTTGAGCACGCCGTCGAGGGGCGAGACCAGGTTGTGGGTGCGCGCGCGCTCGGCGAAGGCGGTGAGGAACGAGCGCGTCGACACCGTCCACTCCCACTGCGCGCGGCAATGGTCCTGGGTGCCGCCGGCGAAGACCAGCTGGTCGTCAAGAGAGACGCCGGCCACGGCCACGGGCGCTAGCGTGTCGAGCCCCGCGGGCCGGACCCAGCGCCGGCACGCGACGCGCCCGAGCATCGCCGGGGACATTCTCCACGCGAGGCCGAGGTGCGGGTCGCCCTTCCTCTTCGAGTACTTCTCCTCGAGCGGCACCACGGCGCCGTTGGCGAGGCTCGCCACGATGTCGCGGTCCTTGTCGTAGCCGTGCCATGCGATGCCCGCGTCGACGCGCAACGCCGGGCCGCCCCAGCGCAGCGCCGCGTACACGGTGCGCGAGCGATCGCGATCGGTCTGCTCGAGACTCTCCGGCGCCACCGCGAAACCCACGGGATGGAAGCTCGAGTCGCGCCCGAGGAATTTCGGAGAGCGCTGCCTCGCCCACTCGGCGCCCCACGAGACTTCCAGCGTGTCGGCGCGCACGAAGGTGTGGCGCAGCGCCACGTCGCTGGAGTGCGGGCGCAGCTCGAAATGCTGCTGATGCACGATGGGCGTGGACGCCGCGAGCGTGGTGAGCGTGTCGGCCATCGAGTCCTGCTCGCTCGCTCCCGCCTTCACCCACAAGCTCGACGACGCGTCGAACGCGTAACGCACGCCCGCGTCCACGCGCGACGCGGTCGCCACGATCCGCGTGAAGTCGCTGTCGCGGCTGCCCAGGTCGGCATCGAGATGCAGCCGATTCGCGTAAACGAAGACGCCGAGCTCGTGAGTGGGCTTGGCGCCGGCCGCGAACGTGTAGGTGCGCCCGCGCAATTTCACTTCGGCATCGCGTGGATCGATGCGCGTGTCGGCGGCCTCGAAAAAGTACGACACCGGGATGCGGGTCACGTTGTAGCCGTTCAGCGTGATCACCGGCTCCGTGAGGCGCAGGTCGTCGTTCGAGTTGTACCGCATCGAGAGCGTGCCGTGATTGCCGGGCTCGCCGAGGAGCGACTGGAAGCGGTTCGACGCCCCGAAAACGGTGGGGTCGGTGATGAAGCCCTGCATCAGCTCCGAGCGCCGGTCGAAGTCGCCCGCGTAGCGGTCGGCGAGGAAGAGGTGGCTTCCGCCCCAGAACGGCAGGTACGACTCGTGCGCGATCGCGCGCGCCCACGCTTCGAGGCCCATGAAGGCGACCGGCGAGCCCACGTTCGCGACGCCCTTCTGGTTGTCGGCCACCTGGTTCAGCGACTTGAGGAACGGGATGCGCGCGAGCGCCTGCTGCGCCTCTACCACCGCCGCGCCGGGCTCGATGCGGTCGAGCCGGATGATGCTCGAGAGGAGATAGGGCAGCGGGTCCTTCGGATCGACTTCGCTCGCGCGATCGAGCTCCGCGAGCGCCGCCGCGTCGCGCCCCGCCTGGTAGTAGGCCGCGGCGAGATAGACGTGGGCGCGCGCATAGCGCGGCTCCACGAGGCTCGCCTGCAGCAACGCTTCGGTCGCCGCGTCGACGTGCCCCGCCTTCAGCTCGAGCACGCCGAGCCCGGTGAGCGCCACGTAGTTGTCGGGTTGCATCGCGATCGCCCGGGTGAGCTCCTCGCGCCCGCGCGCGATGTTGCCCGCGAAGCCTTCGAGCGTGCCCAGCTCCGCGCGATAGGTCGCGTCGGTGTCGTCGAGCTTGATCGCGGTGGCGAGGTCGGTGCGCGCGCGCCTCACGTTCTCGCGCTCGCTTTCGACCACGCCCAGGCCAAACCAGGCGCGCGCCTCGGCCGGAGCGACCTCGATCGCCTTGCTGTACTCCATCAGCGCCTCGGGGGCTCGACCTTCGCGACGCTCGACGTCGGCGAGCGCGAGATGGCCCTCGGCAGAATCGCCGCGCCTGGCGAGCGCCGCGCGCGCGTGGGCGTACGCGCCCTGCGCGTCGTCGGCGAGAAGCGAGGTGCGCGCCAGCGCGGCTTCGAAGCGCTCATCGGCCGGAAAGCGCGCGGCGCCCTGCGCGAGCACCTCGCGCGCTTTCGCGGCGTCGCCGCGGTAGACCTCGAAGTCGGCAAGGAGGAGGAGCGCAACCGCGGGAGCGCCGGGAGCCGCCGCCGCCGACTGGAGCTTCGTGTAGGCGTCGCCGAGGCGCTTGTCGCGCACCATCGCAACGGCCTCGCCGAGCGCGCCCGCCGCGCCCGCGCGCAATTCCGGGTAGCGCTGGGTATCCACCGTGAGCGAAGAGACCCACTGCACGCGCTCGCGCGATACCTGCAGCTGCAGCTTGACCGGCGCCTTGCCGCGCTCGGCGCGCGCCTGCTCGTTGGGGCGCACGATCACGTTGCCCTGTTCGTTGTAGAACTCGACCTCGCCGCTGAAGACCGAGAGCGTGGCGCGCCCGTCGTCGTCCACCACCATCTCCCAGTCGGTGCCGCGGATCGCCGCGAGCGCCGAGGGCGTCTCCATGATGAGGCCCTTGGGCGTGGTCTTCGACTGCGTCCAGCTGCGCCCCTGGTTCAAGTTGATGATGGTCTTGGTGTCGGGGCCGCTCGCCACTTCCTTGATCTGCATCACGCTGTTCTGCCCGAGGCGCATCTGCGTGCGGTCGGCGAAGAGGATCGCCATCTTGCTCTGCTCGAGCGTGCGCACGTAGTTGGTGGGAAAGAGCCCGAGCTTCACGCTGACCGGGCGCCAGGTGGGCTCCTTCGCCTCGCGGAATTCGCCCTTGCCTTCGAGGCTGAAGATCTCGGCGGCGGGCGCGGCGAAGGCGGGCGAAACGAATGCGCACGCAGCGAGGATTGCGATGTGGCGGCTGGTTGTCATGGGTGCTCTCTCCCTGTGCACGTTTCTTTTCCCGACGGTATCAGATCGCGCCGGCGATGTCGTCACGCAGGAGGGCGTCCTACTCCCCGTGCAATGCGAAGGCAGGCCGTCGCTCTCAGAACCTCTGCCTTACGAGCGCCGTGGACCTGCCGTTGGGCAGCGTCATGATGGCGCTGTCGGGACCGGTGAAGTTGATGGTGACGCCAGCCACGTTGTCGCTGGTGCGCGTCGCGGGGCGATAGGCGCCTCCCATCGATTGCCCGTTCGCGAACGACCACCAATTGCCGGAGAAGACGCGCGGGTTCGGCGTCTCGTACACGGAGATGTACCACACCGGATTTCCTGCGTCGTCGTACATGTAGCCCGCGATGTCGGCGTAGCCCTTCTGCCATTCGATGAAGAAGCCGCGCCCACTTTCCGCGGGATTCCACCACCAGCCGTTCTCCGGCTGGTTGGCCTGCTTCTCCGCGGCGAGGCCGCCGGGCACGAGGTTCATGCGCTCGATCGGCACCGTGCCGCCGGGCCAGGTCATGGTGCCGTGTGACGCGTCGGTGAAGGCGAGCGTGATCGTGCCCGCCTTCACAGCCGCCGCGGGCTTATACGAGCCGGAGAGCGTCTGCCCGCCGGTCACGTTGTAGAGATCGCTCGTGAAGAGCGATCCGTCGAGGGAAACGCGCCCCGGCGATACATTCCAGGTGGCTCGCCCCGAGGCCTCGTAATGGAACGCCGCGAAGAAGAGATTCGAGCCCTGCATCTCGATCGAGAATCCGCGCCCGCCCTCGAGCGGATTCCACCACCAGCCCGTTTGCGGGGCCTGCGGCTGGCAGGTGACTGATCCCGGGATCGTGGCCGCGCTGCGATTCAAGCCGCTGTCGATCATCGTCCCGCCGTTCGCGCCGTAGCCCACGAAGAACGTGGCGCCGGCGGCGTTGGCGAGCGACGCGCTGTTGAGGATCGATACCGATTGGCCCTGCGAGGCGAGGACGTTGGTCGCGGAGGCTTGCAGCGTCGACGCCGTGACTTGCTGCATCTGCCCGTTCACCACCTGCGCCAGCACGCACGCGATGGGCGTGTCCTTCGCGCCGCCGGGAGTCTTGGCGTACCCCACCTGCACCGCGTCCTTGGTGAGCCGCTTCACGATGTTGGAAGGAGCGAGCGCGAAGGCGAAGACGCTCGCGGTCGTGCCCACGTCCTGTCCGCGGAAGCGCAGCTTCGCCGTGATCTCGCCCGCCGCGTTGGTGGCCACGACGAGGAATACGGGGATGAGATCCGGCGCGATGGTCTTCGCGAGCGCCGGATTCAGGTCGAGGAACCAGTCATTCGTCTCGAGAGTGCCGGCCCCGTCTTCGCGCAGCACCGTGACCGGCGCGTCGCGATCGACGAAGGTTCCATCGCCCAGGCGCCCGTCGATGTTGTTGCCCCACGATGAGACGGTGCCGTCGCGCTTCAACGCCATCGCTCCGGCGCCGCCGCCGGAGACCATTTCGATGCCGCGCAGGCGCGCGACCGCCACAGGGCGGGTCTGGCTGAAGCCGGTGCCGTCGCCGAGCTGGCCGTCCCAGTCGGCGCCCCAGGCGACCACGGTGCCGTCGGTCTTCACCGCGAAGGAGAACGAGTCTCCCGCGGAGATCTTCGCCACGCCGCCCAAGCCCGGAACGATCGCGGGCACCGCGTGGCGGGTGTTGGTCCCGTCGCCCAGCTCGCCCGAGTAGTTCTCCCCCCACGCCCACACCGTGCCGTCGTTCTTCAACGCGAGCGAATGCCCGCCTCCGGCCGCGACCTGCTTCACGTTGTCGATGCCCGCGACCGTGACCGGCGAGTGGCGATCGATCGTGGTGCCGTCGCCGAGCTCGCCCGCCCCGTTGCCTCCCCATGCGCGCAGCGTCCCGTCGCTCGCGATCACCAACGTATGGGACGGCCCCATCGAAATCCCCGTGATGCCGGTGAGCCCCGGAACCTGCGTCGGTGAATCGTGCGTGTCCTGGTCGCCCAGGCCGAGGAGGCCGCCGTAGTTGTAGCCCCAGGTCCAGACAGTGCCGTCGGACTTGCGCACGGCCGAAGTGTAGTAGCCCGCGCCGACTTCGCTCACGCCTGAAAGGCCCGCTACCAGCCCGGCGGTCGATCGAGCCGTTCGCGTGCCGTCGCCGAGCTCGCCGACCCCGTTCGAGCCCCAGGCGAGCACGGTTCCGTCGCTCTTCACCGCGAGCGTGTGCGTGCCGCCACCCGCGATGCTCGCGACCGACGTGGCGCCCGGCACCATCGCGGGCGTGGACCGCAGCGTCCTCACTCCGTCGCCCAACTCGCCGAAATCGTTCGCGCCCCACGCATAGACGCGCCCATCGGTCGCCACGCCGAACGCGTGATAGCCGCCCGCGGAGATCCAGTCGATCGCGGGCAACGAGGCGATGCGTTGCGGCGTGATGCGCGCGTTCGTCGTGCCATCGGCCATCTCGCCGTAGGTGTTGTCGCCCCACGCCCATACCGCGCCGTCGGTGGTGCGCGCGACCGAGAAGTAGAAGCCCGTTTCGATCCTTTCCACGTTGGCGAGCCCGGCCACGCGCACCGGCGTGGGCGAAGGTGCGCCCTGCCCGTCGCCCAGCTGGCCCGAGTAGCCGTTCCCCCACGCCATCACGGTGCGATCGTTCAACAGCGCGAGCGTATGGTCCTCGCCGGCGGAGAGCGCCGTCACCCCCGACAATCCTGCGACGAGGATCGGCACGCTGCTCCTCGCGACGGTGGCGCTGCCGAGCAACCCGGGATCAGCGGCGCCGCCCCATGCATAGACGAGCCCGCTCGTGGTGGCCGCGACGCTCCATTGACTGCCGGCGGAAATCGTGGCGACGTTGGCGAGCTCGACCACCGGACGCGCGACGAAGCGTCCGGTGTAAAGCTCGGTGGTAGTGCCGTCGCCGAGCTGGCCCATGTCGTTCGCGCCCCACCCCCACACGATGCCATCGTCGGAGAGCGCAAGGCTGTGTCCGACGCCCGCCGCGATGTGCCGGATGAAGGGCAGGCCCGGCACGCGCATGGGCACGCGCTGGCTCTCCTCGTAGCCGAGCTGCCCGCGATAGTTCTCTCCCCACGACCACACCGTGCCGTCGCCCTTCAAGGCGAGCGTGAAGCCGTAACCCGTGGAGATCTCGATCACGCCGGCGAGACCTTCGACGAGCGCGGGAGTCGAGCGATTGGTGGTTGTGCCGTCACCCAGCTGGCCGAGGTTATTCACCCCCCACGCCCAGACCGAGCCGTCGCGCAGCAAGGCGACCACGTGGTTGTATCCCGAGCTTACCTGCGCGACGTTGGCGATTCCAAGGACCGCGGCGGGCGCACGCGCGAGAAGGGTACGTCCCAGCCCGAGCTGCCCGGAGGAATCGTCCCCCCAGGTGCGCACCGTGCCGTCGGCGTGCAGCGCCACGCTATGGTGATTGCCCGCACTCACCTGCGGGGCCGCGGACGCAGCAGGCGTGCTGGCGAGGGCCGCGCCGCAAGCGGCGAGCGCCCGTATCCAGCGCCGCGCCGAAGGTGGGAGATGGATCATTTCCCATTGTGCCTCGCGCCCGCCGTGCGCCACAATCGCCCGGCGCACGAAAATTGCGCGGTCCGGCTGCGGAAAACTACGCGGGCTTCGGGCCTTCGGGCGTCCCGACGGCGTCGGCGAGGCGGCCGAGGTAGGCCCGGAACGGCGCTTCCGCGGCGAGCGCGGCGAGGCTCGGCGCGTGCGTGAGGCGCCCCCGGTTCACGAAGATGAAGCGCTCGCAGAGCTCCTGCAGCAGCTCCACGTGATAGGGCTCGTTCGGGTGCAGGCAGACGAAGACGACCTTGCCCTCGGCGCGCAGCGCGCGGAAGAAATCGAGCATGAACCCGATATAGCCGTCGCGCGGGGTGAATTGCGGCTCGTCGAAGAGATGGATCGACGGCGCGCGGCTACGCGCTCTCTCCAGCAGGAAGGACGGCACTGTCTTCGCGAAAGAGCGCACCTGATAGGACTGATGGTAGTGCATCGCGACGCGCGAGCGCTCGGCGTAGCGCACCCGGTGGATGTCCTGGCCGGCGCACAGCACGCGCCCCGTGGTGGGCCGGTTGCTCCCCGTGATGAGCTCGAAGAGCGTGGTCTTTCCGGAGCCGTTGGGACCGAGCACGCCGACGATCGCGGGCGAGTCCACGGCGAAATCCGCGGCGAGCGTGAAGGTGGGCGTGCGGTCGAGGCGACTGCGCGTGTAGACCTTCGAGAGATTCTCGACGCGCAGCATGGCTAGACGCCCAGGAGGCGCGTGCGCAGCGCCGCGTCGTCGCGCAGATCCCCGGCGGCACCTGCAAAGACCACCGCGCCCCGGTCCAGGACATAGGCGCGGTCGGCCACGCCGAGCGCGGTCTCCACGTTCTGCTCGACGAGGAGGACCGCGACCCCCTCGTCGCGCAGGCGCTCGACCGCCTTCATCACGTCCTGCACCACGCGCGGCGCGAGGCCCTGGGACGGCTCGTCGAGGAGGACCAGGCCCGGAGCGCCCAGCAGCACGCGCGCGATCGCGACCATCTGCATCTCGCCCCCGGAAAGGTTCTCGCACTCGCGCCCGAGGAGATGCTCGAGCGCGGAGAAGACCTCGAAGCATTCCTTCAACGTCCACGGCCGGAAGCGTGTCGCCTTGCGCGCGATCTCGAGGTTGCGCGCGACGGTGAGCGCTGGGAAGACGCGCCGGTCGTCGGGCACCCACCCCACGCCGGCGCGCGCGATGAGGTGCGTCGCCACGCCGGTCACGTCGCGCCCGTCGAACGAGATGCGCCCACGCCTCGCGCGCGTGAGGCCGAGGATCGAACGCAAGGTCGTGGTCTTTCCGGCGCCGTTCGCCCCCAGCAGCGCCACCACCTCGCCGGCGCCGACATCGAGCGAGACGCCGAAGAGCGCCTGCGTCTCGCCATGGAAGGTCTCGATGTCGGCGACCTCGAGCATCATCGCGCGAGGTCCGAGCGTTGCACCCATGGGTTGGCGCGCAACTGCGCCGGCGTGCCCCGCGCGATCACCTGCCCCCAGTGGACCACCGAGATGCGATCGGCGAGCGCGAAGAGGAAGCGCATGTCGTGCTCGATCAGCACCATGGCGATGCGCTCGCGCAGGCGCTCGATGAGCGCGCAGATGCGCGCAATGCCTTCGGCGCCCAGGCCCGCGGTGGGCTCGTCGAGGAAGAGGAGCTCGGGGCCCGCGGCGAGCGCGACCGCGATCTCGAGGGCACGGCGGTCGCCATACGAGAGGTTCTTCGCCCGCACCGCTTCCTTCCCCGCGAGCCCCACGTCGTCGAGGGTGCGCAGCGCGCGCTCGCGGGCGGCCTCGGCGCTCGAGGCGTCGCGCCACGCGTCGAGGCCGCGCGCGCGGAATTCCGGCGTCGCGAGGGTGGCGTTCTCCAGGGCGCTGAAGTCGTCGAAGAGGTTCATCACCTGGAAGGAGCGCGCCATGCCGCGCCTGGCGAGGGCGCGCGGCGCCATGCCGGTCACGTCCTCGCCGCGGAAGGTGACGCGACCGGCGTCGGGGCGATAGCGCCCGGTGAGCACGTGGAAGCAGGTGGTCTTGCCCGCGCCGTTCGGGCCCATGATGCCGTGCACCTCGCCCTCGGCCACCTCGAAGCCGATGTCCTGCAGCACGACACGATCGCCGAAGCGCTTGGCGAGGGACTCGACGCGCAGGATCGGAGTGCTCACGCGCGCCCCCTCGCACTCCTCCACATCCCGGCGATGCCCTCGGGCTTGAAGAGCACCACCGCCATGAAGAGGAGGCCGTACCAGAGGAGCCAAGTCTCGGTGTACGCGCCGAGGAGATCGCGCGCGAGGAGGAAGAACGCGGCGCCGGCGACCGGGCCCCAGAAGCTCACCATGCCACCGCCCACCAGCACCATCATCACCACGAAGCCCGAATTGTGCAGGCTCATCACGTTGGGATAGGCCGACTGCTGCGCCATGGCGAAGAGCGCGCCCGCCACGCCCGCGATGGCCGAGGAGAGCGTGAACGCGATCCACTTGTAGAGCCACGTGTTGTAGCCGGCGAAGGCGGCGCGCGTCTCGTTCTGCTTCACCGCCGCGAGCACGCGCCCGAACGGGGAATTCACCACGCGCCAGAGAAGCAGCGCGACCACCACGACCACCGCGAGCGCGAAATAGTGCAGCGCCTGGTTGTTGGCGAGCGGGAAGCTCGCCAAGCCCAGCTCGAGCGCCGGGCGCTTGATGTTGAGAAGCCCATCCTCGCCGCCCGTGACCGCGTGCCATTTCACCGCGACGAACCAGAACACCTGCCCGAACGCGATGGTAAGGAGCGCGTAGTAGATGCCGCGCCGGTGCGAGATCGCCGCGGCGACCAGCGCCCCCGCGAGCGCGGCCGCGGCGACCGCCGCCGCGAGCCCTCCCCACAACCCGGCGCCC
>JBDTXQ010000028.1:0-13020 GCA_040006115.1 Usitatibacter sp. | reverse complement strand
TGATGGTGTCGTCGTAGCCGAGCGCGATCAGCTCGTTGCAGTAGCCGCGCTCGAAGAGGAGGTAGCTCGCGAGGTTGGCGCCGCCGCGGCGCATCGCGCCCACGCTCCTCAGGAGGAAGCGGATCGTCCACGGCAGGCTGCGCACGTGCTTCACGGCGATGGTGTCGAGCGGCTCCGATGGCGTGAGCACGAGCACGTCCACATGGTGCAGCGAGAGGCCCATCTTCTTAAGGGTCGCCGGGTCCACGCAACTGATCGTGCGGTTGATGCGCTCGAGGCGCTCGAGGTCCACCGCGAGGCTGTCGAGGAAGATCGAGTTCAGCACGTGGCCGGCGATCTGCGCGAGCGTGGGGTAGAGGTCGCCGCGCGTGCGCTCAGGGGAATCGTGGCGGATTTTCGCCGTGCCGACCACGACGACGCGGTCCGCGCCCAGGTGCAGCGCCGGGCTCACCGGCGCGATCTGGCGCATGGAGCCGTCGCCGAAGAACTCGCGGTTCAGCTTGTGGGGCGCGAAGAGGAACGGGATCGCGCTCGAGGCCATGAGGTGCTCGACGCCCAAACGCGTGCGGATGCCGATGCGTTGCGAGCGCTGCCACGCCTCGAGCTGGTCGTTGGCCTGGAAGAAGCTGCAGCTTTGGCCGGACGTATATCCCGAGCACGTGATCGAGACCGCGTCGAGGGCGCCCGCCTTGATGTTGCCCTCGATGCGCGAAAAGTCGAGGCGGCGCGCGAGCAGCCCCTCGAGCGGCCGGTTGTCGAGGAGCGAGATGCGCCGGTTCTTGAAGAACGCGCCGAGGAGGAAGCCGCCGAACCAGCGCACGCTGTTGGCGGCGACCCCGGGGAAGTCCGATCGGTACACGTGGTGCGGCTCGAAATGGCGCCACACCTCGAGGAGGTTCTCCACCGCTCGCCCGAAATCGTCGGCGTGGACCGCGAGCGCCCCGGCGTTCACGGCGCCCGCGGAAGTGCCGCAGATCACCTGGAACGGATTCACGCGCGGGTCGGGAAGCATCTCCTTCATCGCCTGCAGGACGCCCACCTGATAGGCGGCACGGGCGCCACCGCCCGCCAGCACGAGTCCCGACTTGCCGCCGCCGACCGATTCCATTTTTCCCCCGAGCCGGGGCGGCGTGCCGGTCACTTGGGCCCGGCGGCCGCCCTTCCCTTCTCCTTGCGTACCGGTGTACCTGCTGCGCGCGCGTTTTGCAACATCTCGGCGGCGTGGCGGCGCGTGGCCTCGGTGATCCTGAGGCCGCCCAGCATGCGGGCGACTTCCGCCACGCGCTCGTCGGCGTCGAGCGTGTCCACAGTGGCGAAGGCGCCGCGCGGGCCCGGCTGTTTGGCAACGCGAAGCTGCGCGCGCGCATGGACCGCGACTTGCGCGAGGTGCGTGACGCTCAGCACCTGGTGATGGCGCGAAAGCGTCTGCAGGAGCCGGCCTACCACCTCCGCGACGCCGCCGCCGATGCCGGAATCGACCTCATCGAAGATCAGCGTCGGCACCGACGCCTCGCCCGAGAGAAGCACCTGGATCGCGAGCGAGAGGCGCGAGAGCTCGCCGCCCGAAGCGACCTTCGCGAGCGGCGCGAGGGCCTGGCCTTCGTGGGTCGCGACGGTGAGCTCGACGGACTCGAGCCCGCCTGCAGCGGGCGCCTCCAGGGGCTCGAGGCGGACCTCGAGGCGCCCGCCCGGCATCGCGAGGAGCTGCATGCTGCGGGTGACCTCGGCGGCGAGGCGCTTGGCGGCGGCGCGCCGCGCCTTGGAAAGCTCGGCCGCGCGCTCGCGGTAGGCGCGCTCCGCAGCGGCCTCCTCCGCCTTAAGTTGCTCGAGGCTCTCCTCGCCCCCCAGCTCGGCGAGGCGCGCGCGCCGCTCCTCGAGCGCCGCTGGAAGCTCGCCCGCATCGACGCGATACTTGCGCGCGCTGTCGAACACGGCCTTCAGGCGCCCATCGAGCTGGCCCATGCGCCCCGGATCGACCTCGAGGCGCTGCAGGTAGCGGCGCAGCTGCTGCGCGCTCTCGCCCGCGTGCAGGCCCGCCGCCTCGGCGTCGCGGCGCGCGTCCTCCAGGGCGGGATCGAGCGATGCCGCGTGGGAAAGCCGCGCGCCGACCGACGCGAGGCGCCCGGTCACCGCGCCCTCGGATTCGTCGAGGGCCTCGGCGCATTCGGAGACGGTGGCGATGAGCTCCTGCGCGTGGGCGAGGCGGCGATGCTCGGCCTGGTCGTCGATCCATTGGCGCGCGTCGAATGCGAGGGCCTCCAGGTCGCGTACCTCGTGCGCGAGGAGCTCGCGCTCGCGCACTGAGCTCGCCTGGGCGCGCTCGCGGGTGATGCGTTGGTCAGCGAGCTTGCGCCATGCCGAAAAGAGAGCCGCGACTTCGCGCGCGTGAGCCTCGGATCCTCCGTAGGCGTCGAGCAGCATGCGTTGCCGATCGCGCTTCAGGAGGAGCTGGTGGTCGTGCTGCCCGTGGATGTCGACCAGCATCTCTCCCAGGTCGCGCAGCTGCGCGGCGGTGGCCGGGCTGCCGTTCACGAAACCACGCGAGCGTCCCGCGGCGTCGAGCGTGCGGCGCACCAGGCAGGCGCCGTCGCCCTCGTCGAAGTCCTGGGCGGCGAGCCATTCGCGCACCGCGGGCATCGCCTGCGCGTCGAAATCCGCGCTCACCTCCGCGCGCTGCGCGCCGGGGCGCACGACGCCCGCGTCGGCCCGCCCGCCGAGGGCGAGCTGAAGCGCGTCGAGGAGGATCGACTTGCCCGCACCGGTCTCGCCGGTGAGCGCGGTGAATCCGGCAGCGAGCTCGATGTCGAGCCGCTCGACGATCACGTAGTCGCGGATGGAGAGCGCGCGCAGCATTGCCCTAGGACGTGCGCTCGTTCCAGCGCAACTTCTGCCGCAGCATCGAGAAGTACCGGTAGCCCTTCGGATGCAGGAGCGTCGCCGGGCGCGGCGCCGCGGAGACGGTGACCACGTCGCCGGGCTCGAGCTGCCAGTGGGCCTGGACGTCGAAGTTGGCGCGCGCGTCGAGCCCGCGCACCAGCGTGATCTCCACCTTCGACGTGCTGCGGATCGCGATCGGCCGGTTGGAAAGCGTGTGCGGCGAGATCGGCACCAGGGCGAGGGCCTGCAGCGAGGGGTGCAGGATCGGCCCGCCGGCGGAGAGCGCGTACGCGGTGGAGCCCGTGGGCGTGGCGACGATCAGGCCGTCGGCGCGCAGCGAATAGATGAACTCGCCGTCGACCGTCACCGCGAACTCGATCATGCTGCCCATGGCGCCGCGGCTCACCACGACGTCGTTGAAGGCGAGCGTGGAGAAGAGCGATTGCGAGCCGCGCCGCACCGAGCCCGAAAGAAGCGTGCGGCTCTCGGGCATGAAGTCGCCGTCCAGCACGGATTCGATGGCGCTTTCCAGGCCGTCGGCGGGAATGTCGGTGAGGAATCCCAGGCGGCCGAGGTTGATGCCCACCAGCGGCACGCCGCGCTCGGCCATGAGGCGCGCGCACGAGATGAGCGTGCCGTCTCCGCCCACGACAACGGCGAGGTCCGCGCGCGCGGGCAGCTCCGTCATGGCGATCGTTGCGTCCGGGGGCTTGCGCGAGGCCCCCGCGGTGAGCGGATCCATGAGGATCGCGATGCCGCGCTTGCGCAGCACGCCCGCCAACTGGTCGAGGACGTCGGGAAGGCTCGCCGCGTCGCTCTTGCCGACGACGGCCACCGTCTTGAATGCAGTGGGCATGGCGGCAATTAAATCATGAATCGTTTTCTGTAGAATCGGTCCATGCTCAGCGAACGCGCGCAGAACCTGCTCAAGATCCTGGTCGAGCGCTACATCGCCGAGGGGCAGCCGGTCGGCTCCCGGGCCCTGTCGCGCTTTTCCTCGCTCGAGCTGTCGCCCGCCACCATCCGCAACGTGATGGCGGACCTGGAGGAGATGGGATTCGTCGCGAGCCCGCACACCTCGGCGGGGCGCGTGCCGACGCCCAAGGGCTATCGCTTCTTCGTCGACACGCTGCTCACCGTGCGCCCCCTCGAGGAGGTCGAGCGCCAGCAGCTGCAGGATCATCTGCTTCCCGACGATCCCCATCGCGTCGTGGCGGCCGCCTCCCAGATCCTCTCCGACCTCACCCACTTCGCGGGCATCGTGGTCTCGCCCCGGCGCCGCGGCGCGATGCTGCGCCACATCGAGTTCTTCGGGCTTTCGGAACAGCGCGTGCTGCTCATCATCGTGGCCTCCGATGGCGAGGTGCAGAACCGCGTTCTGGTCACCGACCGGACCTACACGCCTTCGCAGCTCACCGAGGCGGCGAACTACATCAACCAGCATTACACGGGGCTGGAATTCGACCAGCTGCGCCAGCGCGTGCGTGGCGAGCTGATGGACCTGCACCGCGACATTTCCGGGCTCATGCAGGCCGCGATCCAGACCGGCAGCGAGGCGCTGCGCCCCGCGGCGGAGGGGGTGGTGATCTCCGGCGGCCGGAACCTGCTCGAAGTGGACGACCTCTCGGGCGACATGCATCGCCTGCGCCGCCTCTTCGACCTGTTCGAATCGAAGACGCAGCTCCTCGACATCCTCGAGATGAGCGAGCACGCCGAGGGCGTGAAGATCTTCATCGGCGGCGAGTCGCAGCTCGTGTCGCTCGACGAATGCTCCATCGTGACCGCGCCCTACGAGGTGGACGGCAAGGTGATGGGCACCGTGGGTGTGATCGGCCCCACGCGCATGGCCTACGAGCGCGTGATCCCCATCGTGGACGTGACCGCCAAGCTCGTCTCCGCGGCGCTTTCGCAGCACTGACGGCGCATGGGTGAGCCCGCGCAGGCCGGCGTGTTGCTGGTGAATCTCGGCACGCCCGACGCGCCGACCCCCGGAGCGGTGCGCCGGTACCTGCGGGAATTCCTGTGGGACCCGCGCGTAGTGCAGATCCCGCGCCCCGTGTGGTGGGTGATCCTGAACCTCTTCGTCCTGCCCTTCCGCCCGGCGAAGACCGCGCGCAAGTACGCGAGCATCTGGCATGCCGACGGCTCGCCGCTGCGCGTGTACACCCTGCGCCAGGCGCAGCTGCTGCGCGGGTACCTGGGCGAGCGCCTGAAGAAACAGGTGCCCGTGGTGGCGGCCATGCGCTACGGCAAGCCCTCCATCGCCGAGGGCCTGAAGGAACTCGAAGCGCGCGGGTGTGTCCGCATCCTCGTGCTTCCGCTCTATCCGCAATACGCGGCGAGCACCACGGAAAGCGCCCGGGACGCGCTCACCAAGGCGTTGAGGAAATGGCGCCCGGCGCCCACCGTGAAGTTCGTGGAAGAGTTCCACGCCCACCCCGCATACGTGAAGGCGATCGCGAAGAGCGTGAATGAATACTGGATGAAGCATGGGCGCCCGGACCGGCTGCTGATGAGCTTCCACGGCTTGCCGCGGGTGGTGGTCGAGGCGGGTGACCCCTACGAGCGCCAGTGCCGCGAGAGCGCGCGCCTCATCGCGACCGAGCTCGGCTGGAACGACAAGCGCACGCTGGTGACCTTCCAGTCGCGCTTCGGGGCCCAGGAATGGGTGAAGCCCTATACGGGGGAGACGCTCGAGGCCCTCGGCCGCGAAGGCGTGGGACGCCTGGACGTGATCTGCCCGGGCTTTGCCGCCGACTGCCTCGAGACCCTCGAGGAGATCGCGCTGGAAGGCCGGGACACGTTCCGGGAGGCGGGCGGCAAGGAATTCCATTACATCCCTACCACGAACGACACCCCCGCCTGGATGACCGCCCTCGCCATCGTCGCCATGGAAAACCTCTGATGATGCTCATCGCCCGCTGGATCGTGAACGCCGCCGCCCTGCTGCTGGTGGCCTACCTCTACCCCGGCGTCCAGGTGGAGAGCTTCGTCGCGTCGCTGGTGGCGGCGCTGGTCCTCGGCCTGGTGAACGCGTTCATCCGGCCGCTGCTGGTGATCCTCACCTTCCCGGTGACGCTCATCACGCTGGGCCTCTTCCTCTTCGTGATCAATGCCCTCCTCTTCTGGCTGGTCGCGGAGGTGGTGCATGGCTTCACCGTGAGCGGGTTCTGGGCGGCGCTGGTGGGCTCCATCCTCTACAGCCTCATCACCCTCGTCACGAGTTGGCTGCTGTTCAAGCGCAAGTAAGCCGGCGAGTCCCTTGAAAAGGCCTGCCGCACCCCCATATTTTGCGTCAAGCAATTGTTTTCCAAGAAGGATTTTCCCGTGACCGATGCCGATTACACGGGCGCCACGGGCGCCCCGCATGACTCCCCGCCGCCCAGCTCGGAGACCGGCATCGACCCGCGCGTGCTCGACCTGGAAACGCGCCTCGCCGCGGCCACGGCCGACGTCGAGAAGCAGCGCGAGGAGTGGCTGCGCGCCAAGGCCGAGACCGACAACGTCCGGCGCCGCGGGCAGGAAGACGTCGCCAAGGCCCACCGCTTCGGCCTCGAGTCGTTCGCCGGCGCGCTCCTCGCCGTGAAGGACAGCCTGGACGCCGCGCTCACCGTCGAGAACACCTCGATCGAGTCGTTCAAGGAAGGCGTGGAGCTCACTGCGCGCCAGCTCGACTCGGTCTTCGAGAAATTCCAGATCCGCGAAATCGTGCCGGTCGGCGAGAAGTTCGATCCCCACCGCCACCAGGCCATCAGCCAGGTCGACAGCGACGCGGAGCCCAATACCGTGGTCCAGGTGCTGCAGAAGGGGTTCCTCCTCCACGACCGGGTCCTTCGCCCGGCGCTGGTGATCGTCGCGAAAGCCCGATCGCCCTCTTGAACGCGGGCCAAAGCACCCAACTTTCCATCCAGGTCAAAAACACCCGCACGAGGGCACCAACATGGCAAAAATCATCGGCATCGATCTCGGCACCACCAACTCCTGCGTCGCGGTGATGGAGGGCGGCAAGCCCAAGGTCATCGAGAACACGGAAGGCGCGCGCACCACGCCTTCGGTCGTCGCGTATACCGACAGCGGCGAGATCCTCGTCGGCGCGCCGGCCAAGCGCCAGGCGGTCACCAACGCGAAGAACACCGTGTTCGCGGTGAAGCGCCTCATCGGGCGCAAGTTCGACGAGAAGGAAGTCCAGAAGGACATCGGGCTCATGCCCTACAAGATCATGAAGGCGGACAACTCCGACGCATGGGTCGAGGTGCGTGGCCAGAAGATCGCGCCGCAGCAAGTCTCGGCGGAGATCTTGCGCAAGATGAAGAAGACCGCCGAGGATTATCTGGGCGAGCCGGTGACGGAAGCCGTCATCACCGTCCCCGCCTATTTCAACGACTCCCAGCGCCAGGCGACCAAGGACGCGGGCCGCATCGCCGGCCTCGACGTGAAGCGCATCATCAACGAGCCCACGGCGGCGGCGCTCGCCTTCGGCCTCGACAAGAGGGAAGGCGACCGCAAGATCGCGGTGTATGACCTGGGCGGCGGCACCTTCGACATCTCGATCATCGAGATCGCGAACGTGGAGGGCGAGCACCAGTTCGAGGTGCTTTCCACCAACGGCGACACGTTCCTCGGCGGCGAGGACTTCGACCAGCGCCTCATCGAGTACATCGTCACCGAGTTCAAGAAGGATGCGGGCGTCGATCTCTCGAAGGACGTGCTCGCGCTGCAGCGCCTGAAGGAGTCCGCCGAGAAGGCGAAGATCGAGCTTTCCAGCTCGCAGGCGACCGACATCAACCTGCCCTACATCACGGCCGACGCGTCGGGCCCGAAGCACCTCGCGATGAAGATCACGCGCGCCAAGTTCGAGGCGCTGGTGGACGATCTCATCGAGAAGACCATCGCTCCGTGCCGTACCGCCGTCAAGGACTCGGGCGTGAACCTGGCCGACATCGCCGACGTGATCCTGGTGGGCGGCATGACACGCATGCCGAAGGTGCAGGACAAGGTGAAGGAGTTCTTCGGCAAGGAGCCGCGCAAGGACGTGAATCCGGACGAGGCGGTTGCCGTGGGCGCCGCGATCCAGGGCGGGGTGCTGCAGGGCGACGTGAAGGACGTGCTCCTCCTCGACGTGACCCCGCTCTCGCTCGGCATCGAGACCCTCGGCGGCGTGATGACCAAGCTCATCAAGAAGAACACGACCATCCCGACCAAGGCCCAGCAGGTGTTCTCCACCGCCGACGACAACCAGTCGGCCGTGACGATCCACGTCCTGCAGGGGGAGCGTGAGGTGGCGAGCGGCAACAAGAGCCTCGGCCAGTTCAACCTTGAGGGCATCCCGCCTTCCCCGCGCGGCATGCCGCAGATCGAGGTCACGTTCGACATCGACGCCAACGGCATCCTGCACGTGCACGCCAAGGACAAGGCGACCGGCAAGGAAAACAAGATCACCATCAAGGCGAGCACGGGCCTGTCGGAGGAAGAGATCCAGAATATGGTGAAGGACGCGGAGGCGCACGCCGACGAGGACAAGAAGGCGCTCGAGCTCGTCACCGCCAGGAACCAGGCCGAGGCGCTGGCGCACTCGATCCGCAAGTCGCTCACCGAGTACGGCGACAAGATCGACGCGACCGAGAAGCAGGTGATCGAGGACGCCTTGCAGGCCCTCGAGGACGTGGTGAAAGGCGACGACAAGGCGGCGATCGAGGAGAAGACGCAGGCGCTCGGCACGGCCTCGCAGAAGCTCGGCGAGCGGATCTATGCCGACGCCCAGGCGAAGAATGCCCAAGGCGCGCCGCAGGCGGAAGCCGCGAGTGCGGGCCCCGGCCCGGGCGCGAGCGCCAGCGCCAGCGAGCCGGCCAAGGAAGAAGGCAACGTGGTGGATGCGGAGTACACCGAAGTGAAGGACAAGAAATCGGCCTGAGCCCGGCTTCTTAGGCAACACCGCGGGGCCTCATCGGGAGACGAGGTCCCGTTTTTCGTTTAACGGGAAACTGGGAACAAGATGGCGACGAAGAAGCGCGATTACTACGAAGTGCTCGGCGTGAACCGCGACGCCTCCGAAGAGGAGATCAAGAAGGCATACCGCAAGCTCGCCATGAAGCACCACCCGGACCGCAATCCCGACAGCAAGGACGCGGAGGAGCGGTTCAAGGAAGCCAAGGAAGCCTACGAGGTCCTCACCGAGGCCGAGAAGCGCCGCGCCTACGATGCCTACGGGCACGCGGGGGTGAACCCGCAGATGGGCATGGGCGGGGGCGGCCCGGAAGGCTTCGGCGGATTCGCGGAGGCCTTTGGCGACATCTTCAGCGACATCTTCGGCGGCGCCCAGGGCGGGCGCGGCCGCGCGTCCGTCTTCCGCGGCGCGGACCTGCGCTACAACCTCGAGATCTCGCTCGAGCAGGCGGCGCGCGGCACCGAGACCAAGATCCGCATCCCCACCATGGAGACGTGCGAGACCTGCAAGGGCTCGGGCGCGAAGCCCGGCACCCATCCCAAGACATGCGAGACCTGCCACGGCTCCGGCACGGCGCGGATCTCGCAGGGCTTCTTCTCCATCCAGCAGACCTGCCCCACGTGCCACGGCACGGGCAAGATGGTCTCCGACCCGTGCGCGAGCTGCCGCGGCGCCGGGCGCCTGAAAAAGCACAAGACCCTCGCGGTGAAGATTCCCGCCGGCGTCGACGAGGGCGACCGCATCCGCCTGTCGGGCGAGGGTGAGGCCGGCGTGAACGGTGGCCCCCCCGGCGACCTCTACGTCGTGATTCACCTGAAGGGGCACTCGGTCTTCCAACGTGACGGCGATGACCTGCACTGCGAGATGCCGATCAGCTTTTCGCAGGCCGCCCTCGGGGGCGAGATCGAGATTCCCACGCTCGACGGCTCGGCCAAGATCAAGGTGCCGCCGGAAACCCAGTCCGGGCAGGTGTTCCGCCTGCGCGGCAAGGGCATCAAGGGCGTGCGGTCGAGCTCTCCGGGCGACCTCATGTGCGAGGTGGTCGTGGAAACGCCGGTGCGCCTCACGGACCGCCAGAAGGAGCTCCTGCGCGAGCTGGAGGATATCAACAAGAAAGATGCCAACCGGCATAACCCGCGCGCCAAGGGCTTCATGGACAAGGTGCGCGAGTTCTTCGCCAACTGACGCCGCGCGCCGCGTTTCCTACCTCCCCGTGTAGGCCCCCCCGGAGGGCGATATGATGTCCGATACAGGACACAATAACCCTCGGAGGGGAATCGAATGCTTCGCGCAATTCTCTCGTCATTCCTGCTGGCCTTCGCCGCCTCGGCCGGGGCGCAGGGCGTCAGCGATTCCCAGATCGTGCTCGGCCAATCGGTCGCGCTCTCCGGTCCCGCGCAGCAGCTCGGCCTCGACATGCAGCAGGGCGCCAGCCTCTACTTCAACGTGGTCAATGCCCACGGCGGGGTGAACGGCCGCAAGATTGTCCTGAAGACGCTCGACGACGGCTACGAGTCGGCGCGTGCCGCGGAGAACACCAGGAAGCTCATCAACGAAGAGAAGGTGTTCGCCCTCTTCGGCTACGTGGGAACGCCCACGTCGCAGGCATCGCTGCCCATCTTCACCGAGGCACGCGTGCCCTTCGTGGGTCCGTTCACCGGCGCGGAGCTCCTGAGGAACCCCGTGAACCCGTACGTCTTCAACGTGCGCGCGAGCTACTTCGACGAGACCGAAGCGATTGTCCAGCACCTCACCGCCATGAGCGTGAACCGCATCGCGGTGTTCTACCAGAACGACGCGTACGGGCAGGCCGGGCTCACGGGCGTCGAGCGCGCCCTGAAGAAGCGCAACCTCGAGGTGGTCGCCAAGGGCACCGTCGAGAGGAACACGGTGGAAGTGAAGAAGGCGATCGAGGACATCAACAAGGCGGTCCCGCAGGCCGTGGTGATGATCAGCGCATACAAGAGCTGTGCCGCTTTCATCCGGAACATGAAGAAGGCGGGCGCGAACCCCACCTTCTGGAACGTTTCGTTCGTGGGCAGCAAGGCCCTCGCCAAGGAGCTCGAGAAGGAAGGCCGCGGCGTGCAGATTTCGCAGGTCGTGCCGTTCCCGTGGGACGGCTCGGTGCCGGTGGTGAGGGAGTACCAGAAGCTCATCGCCGAGGCGAAGGCCGAGCCCGGCTTCGGCACGCTCGAGGGCTACATCGCCGCGAAGGTGATGGTCGAGGGGCTGCGCCGCGCCGGCAGGAACCTCACGCGCGAGAGTTTCATCCGCGCGATGGAGTCGATCCAGGAATACGACGTCGGCGGCTTCAAGGTGAACTTCGGCCCCGGCAAGCGCAGCGGCTCGCAGTTCGTCGACCTCACGATCATCTCGAGGGACCAGAAGTTCGTCCGGTAGCTACTTCTTCCGCCACTCGGTGACGCCGCCGGGCTTGTCTTCGAGGACGATGCCCCTCGCCTCGAGGTCCTTGCGGATCTCGTCGGCGCGCGCGAAATTCTTCGCCTTCTTCGCGGCGTTGCGCTCGTCGATGAGCGCTTGCGCGTCGAGTTCCATGCCCGCCTTCAGGAATTTCTCGGCGTCCTGCTGCAGCAGGCCGATGGTGCCGCCGAGCGCCTTCAGCAACCCCGAGAGCGCGGCCGAGCGCGTGCGATTCACTTCGCCGCGCAGATCGTGCAGCACGGCTAGCGCGATGGGGGCGTCGAAATCGTCGTTCATCGCGTCGCGGAAGCGCGCGGCGTAGCCATTGGCCCAGTCGATCGGACCCGCCGCCGGCGCCACCTCGCGCAACGTCGTGTAGAAACTCCCCAGGGTGTTGCCCGCGTCCACGAGCGCCTCCCAGCTGTAGCTCACGCTGCTGCGGTAGTGCGCTCGCAGGAGGAAGAAGCGCAGCTGCTCGCCGCCCTGCAGCGGGTCGAGCTGGTCCAGCACCTCGCGCGTCGTGAAGAAGTTGCCGAGGGACTTGGACATCTTCTCGGAATCGAAATTGAGGAACGCGGAGTGCATCCAGTAGTTCACGAAGCGCTTGCCGGTCGCGCCCTCGCTCTGCGCGATCTCGTTCTCGTGGTGGGGAAACTGCAGGTCCCAGCCGCCGCCGTGGATGTCGATGGGGACGCCGAGCTCGCGGCACGACATCGCGGAGCACTCGATGTGCCACCCCGGACGGCCGTCGCCGAATATCGAAGGCCACTTCGGCTCGCCCGGCTTCGCCGCCTTCCACAGGACGAAGTCGAGGGGATCGCGCTTGGCCGCTTCCACGGCGACGCGCTCGCCGGCGCGCAGGTCGTCGAGGTTGCGGCGCGAGAGCTTGCCGTAGTCGGGGAAATCGCGCACCGCGTAGTACACGTCGCCGTTGGCGCCGCGATAGGCGAGGCCCTTCTGCTCGAGGGTGGCGATCATCTCGAGCATCGGCCCCACGTAGCGCGTGGCGCGCGGCTCGATGTCCGGCTTCAGCAGGTTCAGGCGCGCGGCGTCCAGCGCGAACGCCTCGACCATGCGCTCGGTGAGCGCCTCGATCGGCTCGCCCTTCTCGCGCGCCCGATCCATGATCTTGTCGTCGATGTCGGTGATGTTGCGCACGTAGGTCACCTCGAAGCCGGTAGCGCGCAGCCATCGCACGACCAGATCGAACGCCGTGAAGGTGCGGGCGTTTCCGATGTGAAAATAGTCGTATACGGTGGGACCGCAGACGTACACCGCGGCCTTGCCCGGAACACGCGGGACGAACGGCTCTTTCTTGCGGCTGAGGGTGTTGTGGATTTGAAGCGCGGACATATGTCGGTCGCGGGCGAAAAGAAGGCCCGGGGGCGGGCGGCTGAAGATTGTTCTGGCTCGCGAAGGCGGGTAGAATATTGTTTCTTATTAAATTCAACAAATTATAACACGATGCTGCACCGCATTCCGATCAAGACCCACCTCGCCGCCGCGCTATTCGCGGCCGCCCTCGGGGCCGCCGGCGGCACCTTCGCCGCCCCGGCCGACGACCTGAAAGAGGCGCAGCGTCTCTACGGCCAGCAGAAGCTGCAGCCCGCGCTCGACAAGGTCGAGGCATTCCTGAAGGCGATGCCGCGCGATCCGCAGGGCCGCTTCCTGAAGGGGCTTCTCCTCACCGAGCAGAAGCGCGTCCCCGAGGCGATCCAGGTGTTCACCGGCCTCACCGAGGACTTCCCCGAGCTTCCCGAGCCGTACAACAACCTCGC
>JBDTXQ010000027.1:0-13106 GCA_040006115.1 Usitatibacter sp. | reverse complement strand
CGCGTGCACCGGGCGGGCGCCGAACGTGCCACGCGCAATCGTGAGATTGCCGCTCGCCTCGCCGATGGGCTCGAGGGCGAGCGCGGCGCGCAGCGCCTCGAGGATCGGCGGGCCGGCGGGCGCGCTCACAGCAGCTCCGCGAGCAACGCGAGGGGGTGGCGCGCGATGCGGCCCGTGCCGTCGACGATCTGCTGGCGGCAGCTCGTGCCCGCGGCGAAGATCGCCGTCGCCGCGGGCGCCGCGCGAACGGCCGGCAGGAGCGCCGCCTCGCCCATCTTCATCGACACATCGTAATGACCTTTCTCGTGGCCGAAGGCGCCCGCCATGCCGCAGCAGCTCGATTCGATCGCGGCGACGTCGGCGCCGGGGATGGCGCGCAGCAGCTCGAGCGTCGCGTCGAAGGTGCCGAAGGCCTTCTGGTGGCAATGGCCGTGCACGCGGATCGCACGCGCGCCGCCGCCCTTCCACGGCGGTGCGAAGCGCGCATCGCGGATCTCCGCGGCGAGGTATTCGTCGGCGAGCTGCGCTCCGGCGAGGAGTGCCGCGAGCGGGTCGCCCGGGAACATCGCGGCGTATTCGTCTCGGAACGTGAAGATGCACGAGGGCTCCAGTCCCACGACCGGAGTGCCCGCCTCCAGGTGCGGCTTCAAGGCCCGCATCGTGCGCCTCGCCTCCGCGCGCGCCTCGGCGATCATCCCGGCGGCGAGGTAGGTGCGGCCGCAACAGAGCGCTCGCCCGCGATCGCCCAGCGGCGCGACGACCTCGTGCCCCGTCGCTTCGAGCACCTTCACGGCCGCCTCGAGATTCTCGGGCTCCAGCCAGTTATTGAACGTATCGGCGAAGAGCACGACCTTGCGCCTGGTGCCCTGCTGCTGGTGCCCCGGCTCGCGGGCATGCCTCGCCCGCGAAGTCCACGCGCGCTTGAATACCGGCAGTGGCCGGCGCCGGTCGAAGCCGAATGCCTCGATGGCCAGGCCAGCGCCGGGCAGCTTCGTCATGACCGAGGCGAGCGGTTGAAGGCGCGCCGCCCATTTCGCGTAGCGCGGCAGGTGCCCCACCATCTTGTCGCGCATCGTGAAGCCGTGGCGGCGCTTGTAGTGGGACAGGAACTCGATTTTCATGCGCGCCATGTCGACGCCCGTCGGGCACTCGCGACGGCATCCCTTGCACGACACGCAGAGGTCGAGCGCATCGCGCACCGCCTCTTCCGCCGCGCTGTCGGGGCCGAGCTGGTTGGAAAGCGCGAGGCGCAGCGTATTGGCGCGGCCGCGCGTGAGGTCGCGCTCGTTTCCCGTGGCGCGATAGCTCGGGCACATGGTTCCCGCATCGAACTTGCGGCAGTGGCCGTTGTTGTTGCACATCTCGACCGCACCCGCGAGGCCGCCCCACGCGCTCCAGTCGAGCGCGGTGGCGGGCGACGGCTGCTTGTAGGCGGGGCCGTAGCGAAACAGCGAGCGGTCGTCCTGCTTCGGCGGGTTCACGATCTTTCCCGGGTTCATCACGCCCTTCGGGTCGAACCACGACTTCACCTCGGCTAGGCTGGCGGTGAGGCGCGGCCCGAAAAAGGGCGCGATCCATTCCGAGCGCACCAGCCCGTCGCCGTGCTCGCCGGAATAGGCGCCCTTGTAGCGGCGCACGAGCTCCGCGGCCTCCTCGGCGATCGCGCGCATGCGGAACGCCCCATCGCCCTTCATGTTGAGCACCGGGCGCACGTGCAGGCATCCGACCGAGGCGTGCGCGTACCACGTGCCCTCGGTGCCGTGCTTGCGGAAGACCTCGGTGAGGTGCGTCGTGTACTCGGCGAGGTGCTCGAGGGGGACCGCGCAATCCTCGATGAAGGACACCGGCTTCCCGTCGCCTTTCATCGACATCATGATGTTCAGGCCGGCCTTGCGCACGTCCCAGAGCGACTTCTGCTGCCCGGCGTCGAGCACCTCGACCACCGCGTCGCCGAAGCCGAGGTCGCCCATCAGCTCGGCGAGGCGCTTCACGCCCTCGAGCTGCGGCCCGCGCTCGCTGCCCGCGAACTCGACGAGGAGGATCGCGTCGGGCTCACCCTTCACGAACCTGCGGATGGTGGGAGCGAACGCGGGATTGGAAAGCGCGAGGTCGAGCATCGTGCGGTCGACGAGCTCCACGGCCGAGGGTCCCAGCTTCACGATGTGCTGCGCCGCGTCCATCGCGTCGTAGAAGCGTGGGAAATGCGCGACGCCGAGCGCCTTCTCCTTAGGAAGCTCGGCAAGCTCGATGTGGATCTTCTCGAACCACGCAAGGGTGCCTTCGCTTCCCACGAGCAGCTTTGCCAGGTTGAACTTGTCCGGCGCGAGGCGATTGAGGTTGTAGCCCGCGACGTTCCTTGCGACCTTCGGATACCGGACGGCGATTTCATCCTTCTCTCGCTCGTACAGCGCCGCGGCACGGCCTGCTATCTCGATGATTCGCCGATCTGTCGGCGAATCATCGAACCGGCCTCTTACCCCCGTGGGCAGCCATGCATCGATGGCCGTCACGCGATCGACCATGTTGCCGTAGGCGAGCGAGCGCGAGCCGCACGAGTTGTTGCCGGCCATGCCACCGAGCGTCGCCTGCGCCGAGGTCGACACGTCGACCGGATACCAGAGGCCCAACGGGCGCAGCTCGGCGTTGAGGGTATCGAGCACCTTGCCCGGCTCCACCACGGCGCGGCGCGACGCGGCATCGACCTCGAGCGATCGGTTCACGAACTTGCTGTCGTCGATCACCAGCGCTTCGCCGACGGTCTGCCCGCATTGCGAGGTGCCCGCGCCGCGCGGCAGGATCGCGACACCCTCCTCCACGGCGATCTGCATGGCGACGATCGCGGCATCGACGCTGCGCGGGATCACGACGCCGATCGGGAACACCTGGTAGATCGACGCGTCGGTGGAATAGCGCCCGCGGCTCGCCGCATCGAAGAGGACCTCTCCGTCGACTTCGCGCTCGAGCCTGCGCGCAAGGGGCGAATGCGCCGCGGCCCGCGTGAATCGCACCGGGCTCGATGTTGAATGGGTCATTGGGGCTATTACCGGACGGGGCGTGTCAAACCGGGTTGGGCTGCGGCATTATGGAGGAAGATTAGAGGAGAACACCATGCCAGCCGGACGCCACTTCCTGCAGATTCCCGGGCCGACGAACGTTCCCGACCGCGTGTTGCGGGCGATCGACCGTCCCACCATCGACCATCGCGGCCCCGAGTTCCAGGCCCTCGCCAAGGGAGTGCTCGAGGGCATGAAACGCGTCTTTCGCACGCACCACCCCGTGGTGATCTACCCCGCGTCGGGCACCGGCGCATGGGAGGCCGCCCTCGTGAACACGCTCTCGCCGGGCGACAAGGTGCTGATGTCGGAGACCGGCCACTTCGCGGCGCTGTGGTTCAAGATGGCCACGAAGCTGGGCCTCGCGATCGACATGATCCCGGGCGACTGGCGCCACGGCGCCGACCATGCCGAGATCGAGAAGCGGCTGAGGGCGGACAGCGCGCACGCGATCAAGGCGGTCTGCGTCGTGCACAACGAGACCTCCACCGGCGTCACCACCCGCATTCCCCTGGTGCGCAAGGCGATCGACAATGCGAAGCATCCGGCGCTGCTGCTGGTCGACACCATCTCCTCGCTCGCCTCGATCGACTACCGCCACGACGAATGGGGCGTGGACGTCACCGTGGGCGGCTCACAGAAGGGCCTGATGCTTCCGCCGGGTCTCTCCTTCAACGCGCTTTCCGAGAAGGCGATCGCCGCGAGCAAGTCGGCGCGGCTGCCGCGTTCGTTCTTCGACTGGAGCGAGATGCTGGCGATGAATCCTGACGGCTGGTTCCCCTACACGCCGTCCACCAACCTGCTCTACGGGCTGCGCGAGGCCATCGCGATGCTCGAGGAGGAGGGTTTCGCAAACGTGTTCGCGCGCCATGATCGGCACGCGGAAGCCACGCGCCGCGCGGTACGTGCGTGGGGGCTCGAGATCCTCGCGCAGGACCCCGAGGAGTACAGCTCGGCCCTCACCGCGATCGTGATGCCCGCCGGCCACGACGCCGACAAGTTGCGCGAGGTCATCCTCGAGCATTTCGACATGTCGCTCGGCATGGGCCTGGCCAAGCTCAAGGGAAAGGTATTCCGCGTCGGGCACCTGGGCGACATCAACGACCTCACGCTCGCCGGCACGCTCGCCGGGGTCGAGATGGGCCTCGAGCTCGCGGGCGTGCCTTTCAGGAAGGGCGGCGTGCTGGCGGCGATGGAGCACCTTGTTTCCGAGGCGCGCAACGCGAGCAAGGAGCGCCGCGCGGCATGACGGGATGCGAATTCCGGGAGCGCCCGGGCCCGCCGACCGGTTAGACTCGCATCATCGCCGCGCAAGACGGCGGTGCCAAACGTCCAAAATCAGGAGAAACACCCATGCAAGCCATGCTCCGCAAGGCCGCCATCGCGCTGACGGCCGCCGCCATCGCCCTGCCCTCGGTGGCGCAGGAAATCAAGATCTCCCACCAGTTCAAGGCGAACACCGACGCTCGCGACAAGGCGACGCGCATCTTCGTGGAAGAGGTCAACAAGAAGGACCCCAGCCTCAAGTTCCGCATCTATCCGGGCAGCTCGCTCAACATCAAGCCGTTTGCGCAATTCGACGCGCTGCAGGCGGGCACTCTCGAGATGGCCGTCTTCCCGCTGTCGTACGCCGTCGGCAAGGTGCCCGAGGTGTCGATCGCGATCATGCCCGGCACGATCAACACCCTCGAGCACGCGCTGCGCCTGAAGAACACGGCGTTCCACAAGAAGCTGCAGGAGGTGATGGAGAAAAACGGCACCCACATCGTCACCTGGTGGTGGACCCCGGGCGGATTTGCCGCCAAGGACCGGATGATCACCGGGCCCGATTCGGTGAAAGGCGAGAAGATGCGCGCCGCCGATCCGACCTTCGAGACCATGCTGAAGGCCGCGGGCTCCTCGGTGATCAACATCCCGTCGACCGAGATCTATCCCTCGCTGCAGTCGGGCGTGCTCACCTCCACGCTCACCTCGGCCGAGTCGTTCGTCAGCATGCGCATCTACGAACAGACCAAGTACGCCACCATCGGCGGTGACTACACGCTGTGGTGGCTGATGCAGCCGCTGCTCATGTCGAAGACGGCGTGGGACAAGCTCACGCCCGCGCAGAAGAAGATCTTCGAGGACGCGGCCGACGTGAGCGACAAGTGGTTCGCCCAGGCGCAGCGTGAGGCGGTCGAGCACATGATCGCGGCCTACAAGAAGGCGGGCGCCGAGGTGCATGCCCTCACCAAGCCCGAGTTCGACGCGTGGATCGAGCTCGCCAAGAAAACCTCCTGGCCGGAGTACGCCGCGAAGTCCGCCGATGCCAAGGAGCTGCTGGAACTCATCACGCAGGTGAAATGATGACGGGAGCCGCCGGATTCGTCCGCGCGGTCGACCGCCTGTCCACCGGCCTCGCAGTGGTCGCCTCCGTCTTCATGGCGGCGGCGACCCTGATCATCTGCTGGATGGTGATCTGGCGCGTGACCGGGCATTCGACCTATTGGGAAATCGAGATGGCGGTCTACCTCGTCGTGGCCGCCGTGCTGGTGGGATCGCCCTATTGCCTCATGACCCGGGGCCACATCGGCGTGGACTTGGTCTCCCACCTGCTGTCGCCGCGCAACCGCCGGCACCTCGAGCGCGCGCTCGCGGTGCTGGGGATGGCAGTCTGCCTCTACCTCACCTGGAAGGGGCTGGAGCTCACCATCGATTCCTACGGCAAGCACGAAGGCAGCGGCTCGTCGTGGAACCCGCCGCGCTGGCCATTCTTCGCGATGATGCCGCTCGGGCTCGGCCTCACGGCGCTGCAATACGTGGCCGAAATGCTGCGCGTGGCCGAGGTCGATACCTCGACGCAGGCGCTCTCGGGACAGGGAGCCTAGATGAACGAGCTGCAGATCGGCCTGCTGATCGTGATCGTCACGCTCGTGGTCCTCTTCTCGGGCTTCCCGATCGCATGGGGCCTGGTCCTGGTGTCGGTCGGCTTCCTCGTCGCCTTCAAGGGGGTCGGCAGCCTCGCGGTGATCGCGACCCAGTTCATGGACGAGCTCAACTCGTTCGCAATGGTGACGATTCCGCTCTTTGTCCTGCTGGGCGCGGCGGTGGGCGTGTCCGCGGCAGGCAAGGACATCTACAACTCCCTCTATCGATGGCTCTCGCGCGTGCCCGGCGGGCTCATCATCGCCAACATCCTCGCCTGCGGAATGTTCTCCGCGGTGTGCGGGTCGTCCCCCGCGACCGCCGCGGCGATCGGCAAGGCAGGCGTGCCCGAGATGATGAAGCGTGGCGTGCCCGCGGCCCTCGCCACCGGCGCCATCTGCGCCGGCGGCACGCTGGGCATCCTCATCCCGCCGTCGATAACGATGATCCTGTACGGACTCGCGACCGACACCTCGATCGGCCGGCTGTTCCTCTCGGGAGTGATCCCGGGCGTCCTGCTGGTCATCCTGTTTTCGGTCTATGCCTGGCTCGCGACGCTCTACTCGACGCGCAAGCTCGAGGTAGTCGCGGAGACCTTCACCCTGCGCGAGAAGATGGAGGGGCTGCTGCGCGTGGCGCCGTTCCTGGCGATCATGGTGGCGATCGCCTTTTTCATGTACGGCGGCGTGGCCACGCCCTCGGAGATCGCAGCGATCGCCGCCTTCCTCGCGATCGTGCTGGTGATGGTGATCTACAAGGCGTACCGCCCGCGCGACCTGTGGCTGATCTTTCGCGACTCGGTGCGCGAGTCGAGCATGATCCTCATGATCATCGCCGCGGCCGCGCTCTTCTCCTACATGATGTCGCTGCTCTACGTGTCGCAATCGGCCGCGGAGTGGCTGGTGGGCCTCAGCCTCAACCGCTGGGTGCTGATGGCGGTCATCAACGTCTTCATGCTGGTGCTGGGCTGCTTCCTTCCCCCGGTGGCGATCATCCTCATGCTGATGCCGATCCTCACGCCGGTGCTCGAGGCCAACAATTTCGACCTCATCTGGTTCGCGGTGATGCTCACCGTCAACATGGAGGTCGGACTGATCACGCCGCCCGTCGGCCTCAACCTCTACGTGTTGCGGGGGGTGGCCCCGCAGGTGCCGCTTTCGACCATCCTGCGCGGCTCGATGCCCTACGTATTCATCATGATCGGATTCATGGTGGTGCTGTCCGTTTTCCCGGGAATCGCCACCTGGTTGCCCACCCGCCTGATGGGCCCGGGCCACTGAAATCAACGACGAGGAGCCAGCGCATGGCCGACATAGAGCTGCACCGCACCCACGACCTGGGGCTGGAAGGAGCGCGCGCCGCCGCCGAGCGGATGGCCGAACACCTCGGCCGCAAGTTCGGCCTCGCCGGGGATTGGGAAGGCGACACGCTGCGCTTCCAGCGCACCGGAGTGAACGGCCTGCTCGCCATCTCGGAGAAGGACCTGCGGCTCTCGGTGACGCTCGGCCTCCTGCTGCGCGCGATGAAGCCCTCGATCGAGACGGCGGTGCGCCAGGAGCTGGACAAGCTCTTCGCCGCCCAGCCCGCGACGGCACTGAAGCCCGCGGCGGCTAAGGCGAAAAAGGCTCCGCCACCCCGGAAAAAAGGCGGCTGAGGATCTTCTCCTCGCGGCTGCGCAGCGTCGCGAGGAATTCGTCGGCTCCCTTCATGTCGCGGAATGACGCGAAGCCCTCCTCGAGAAATGCCTGCAAGCCGCCGAGGCCCGCCATGTGGGCGGGCGCGCGCATGAGCTTGAGCATGTGCGAGACGAGCGGCTTCCTCACCAGCGCGTCGAGGCGCTTGCCGACGGCTTCGATCAGGTCGATCTGGTGGTGGCGCTCCTCGCGCGTGGAGCTTTCGCGATATGCGGCCGCATAGGCTTCGTCGTCGATCGGCCCCTCGCGGAGCGCCGCGGCGAGCCGCTGGTCGAGGCCTTCCGAGACCGCCTCGAGCTCGATCGCGAGGGCCGCGGTCTCCAGCGCGCTCCCCGGGAGGATCCGCGACATCACCGGCACGATGCGCAGCATCTCCTGGTCGCGCGCGCTGAAGTCCTTCGGCCCGTAGAGGTCGTCGAGGAAGAAGGCGGTCGCGGCGCGATCGCGCGGCTGCGCGGCGAGATCCGCGTAGCTGCGCGCGAGGCGTTTCGCCTGGAAGCGCTTCAGCTCGGCGAGTCGCGCGGGCCGCTTGGCGCCTGCCCCACGCAAATCCTTCAGGCGCTGCAAATGGCGCGCAAGCTCCTTGGCGGAACCGGGAATCGGGGATTGCTTCTGCTCTGCGGCCACGGTGGATGGTATTCTTGCCTGAATTCAAACGCTCGTTTGATTCTTTATTTGCTGCATCATTTTATCAATTTAACATCAGTATCTTAAAGAAGATAGTTAACGTTGAATCTTAACGATAATCCGTCTCCGCCCACGGTGCTGCGGCAGGCCTATGAGCGGCAGCGCCGCGGCTTCGACGCCGCGGGTGGGCTTGACCTCGCGGCGCGCCGTGCGACGCTGGCCTCCCTCGGAGCCTTGCTGCGCGACAATGCCGACGCATTCTGCACGGCGGTCGACCGCGATTTCCACGGGCGCGCGCGCCAGGAAACGCATCTCCTCGAGCTCTTTCCTTCCTACGGCGCGATCCGCCATGCGCGCCGTCAGGTGAAGCGCTGGATGAAGCCGCAGCAGCGCCCCACCAACTTCTGGTTCCTGCCGGGGCGCTCGCGCGTGTTGTTCCAGCCGCTCGGCGTCGTCGGCATCGTGGTGCCGTGGAATTACCCCATCTATCTCGCCGTCGGGCCCATCGTCGCGGCGCTGGCGGCGGGAAACCGCGTGATGGTGAAGATGTCGGAAGCGGCGCCGGCCACGGGCGAGCTGCTTGCACGTCTTGCGGCGGGAAAGTTCGACCCTGCGGTGCTCACGGTGGTGAATGGCGGGCCCGAGCTCGCACGCGAATTCGTCTCGCTTCCCTTCGATCACCTCCTCTTCACGGGCTCGACCGCGGTGGGCCGCGAAGTGATGCGCGCCGCCGCGGAAAATCTCACGCCCGTCACGCTCGAGCTGGGCGGGAAGTCGCCCGCGCTCGTGGGCCGCGGCATCGACATCGCGCAAGCCGCCGACAAGATCGTCTTCGGCAAGTGCCTGAACGCGGGCCAGACCTGCATCGCCCCCGATTACGCGCTGGTGCCCGAGGAGAGCGTGGACGCCTTCGTCGCCGCGGCGCGCGCGACGGTGGCGCGCCTCTACCCGCGCCTCGCCGACAATCCCGACTACAGCGCCATCGTGAACGACCGGCATCGCGCGCGGCTCGCGGCCATCGTCGAGGACGCGCGCGCCCTGGGCGCGAAGGTGGAGGAAATCAACCCGGCGGGCGAGGACCTCGCGGCGTCGCCCAAGATGGCGCCGTGCCTCGTCACGGGCGTACGCGATTGCATGCGCGTCATGCAGGAGGAGCTCTTCGGGCCGATCCTGCCGATCGTCCCGTACCGCGCTCTCGACGACGCCATCGCCTACGTGAACGCGCGGCCGCGCCCCCTCGCGCTCTACGTCTTCGATCGCGACAAAGCGGCGATCGAGCGTGTGCTGGCGCAGACCCTCTCGGGCGGCGTCACCGTGAACGAGACGCTGCTGCACATCGCGCAAGAGGAGCTGCCTTTCGGCGGCGTGGGGCCAAGCGGCATGGGCGAGTATCACGGCCGCGCCGGCTTCGAGACGTTCTCGAAGAGAAAATCGGTGTTCCGCCAGTCCCGGCTGAACGCCCTGGGCCTGCTGCGCCCGCCCTACGGGCCGCGCTTCGAGCGGCTCCTCGCGCTTCTCACGCGCTGACCTTGCCCACTCGCCGCCAGTTCATCAAGGTCGGCACCGCCGGCGCGGCGCTCTTCGCGGCGGCGCGCTTCCTCGACCGCCCGCTTGCCGCGCCCACGAACGCGTACCGCGTGCTCGACAAAAACGCCGCGAAGATCATGCGCGCGCTGATTCCCGTAGTGCTCGCCGGCTCGCTGCCCGCCGACGATGCCGGGCGCGAGAGAACGGTAGGCGACGTGGTCGCGGCTTTCGACCGCGCCGTCTCGGGCCTCGCCCCCGCGGTCCAGGGCGAGCTCGCGCAGCTCTTCAGCTTCCTCAACTTCGCGCCCTCGCGGATCGCATTCGCCGGGCTCTGGTCGCCCGTCGACGAGACGCCGCGCGAGGAGCTGAACGCCTTCCTCACCCGCTGGCGCCACAGCCGCTTCGACCTGCAGCGCCAGAGCTACGAGGCGCTCACGCAGCTGATCCAGGCCTCGTGGTACGACAACCCCGCGTCCTGGAAGGCGATCGGCTACCCGGGGCCGCCGCTGCTGGCATGACCCGGGATCCCATCAAGGAAGGGCTCGCGTCGGGCTGGAAGGCGATCGACGCGGCGGCTTTGGAGCGCGACCTGGAGATCGAAGCCGACGTCGCCATCGTCGGCAGTGGCGCGGGGGGCGGCGTCACCGCGGAGATCCTCGCGCAGGCAGGCCTCAAGGTCGCGATCATCGAGGAAGGCCCGCTCGCGAGCTCGACTGATTTCCGCATGCGCGAGCGCGAGGCCTATCCGCAGCTCTACCAGGAGAGCGCCGGGCGCCAGAGCCTCGACAAGTCGATCACCATCCTGCAGGGGCGCTGCGTGGGCGGCTCGACCACCGTGAACTGGACATCCAGCTTCCGCACTCCGCCGCGCACGCTCGGCTACTGGAAGGATTCGCTCGGACTGAAGTCCATGGACGAAGCCGCGCTCGCGCCCTGGTTCCAGCGCATGGAGGAGCGCCTCGCGATCGCTCCGTGGCCAGTGGCGCCCAACGAGAACAACGACATCCTGCGCCGCGGCTGCGAGAAGCTCGGCATTGCGACGGGCGCGATCCAGCGCAACGTGAAGGGCTGCTTCAACCTGGGCTACTGCGGCATGGGCTGCCCCACCAACGCCAAGCAGTCGATGCTGGTGACGACGATTCCCGCGGCGCTCGATCGCGGCGCCACCCTCGTCCACCGCGCGCGCGTCACCCGTCTCGTGCTGGCGCGCGATCGCGTGGTGTCCCTGGATGCCTACGGCGTCGCGGGCAACGGCGCCGCGCAGTTGCCCTATCGCGTGCGCGTGCGGGCGAAGCACTTCGTCCTCGCCGCGGGCGCCATCGGCAGTGCTGGCGTGCTGCTGAGGAGCGCCGTGCCCGATCCCGCGCTCACCCTCGGCAAGCGCACGTTCCTGCATCCCACCGTGGTCTCCGCAGGGGTGATGGCGCAAAAGGTGGAGGGCTACTTCGGCGCGCCGCAATCGATCTATTCCGACCACTTCCTCGACGCGCAGCCGCTCGACGGCCCCGCGGGATACAAGCTCGAGTCGGCGCCCACGCACCCGATCCTCGTAGGCATCACGCTGCCGGGCTTCGGCGAGGAGCACGCGCGCTGGATGGCGAAGTTTCCCAACGTACAGGTGGTGATCGCGCTCCTGCGCGACGGCTTCCACCCCCAATCGAACGGGGGGCGCGTGGTGCTTCGCGACGACGGCAGCGCGGTCCTCGACTACGTGATGTCGCCGTATCTCTGGGAAGGCGCGCGGCGCGCGTTCCTCACCATGGCCGAGATCCAGTTCGCGGCCGGCGCGCAGGCCGTGAGGCCGATGCACGAGAACGCGCGCGGCTCTAATTCCTGGCGCCAGGCGCGCGCGGAGATCGTGGCACTGCCGATGCGCGCGCTCGCCACGCGTGTCGTGAGTGCGCACGTGATGGGCGGCTGCGCCATGGGCGGCGAGCCGCGCACCTCGGTGGTCGACGAGGCGGGGCGCTACCACCACCTCGCCAACCTCTCGGTGCACGACGGCTCGATCTTTCCGACGAGCGTCGCGGCGAACCCCCAGCTGTCCATCTACGGGATCTGCGCGCGGCTCGCCACGGGCCTCGCCCGCACCTTGCGCCCGGCTTGAACTTCCGAAGGTAAGGCATTGTCCTCACAGGTATAATGTTGCCTGTTAGCGCCCCATACCGGGCGCTCTCGAAACCTGATTGCCACAAGCAAGAAAGGACCCGGCCATGAGCGACCTCATCGCTCTCGAGCGCCAGTACGGCGCGACGAACTATGACCCGCTTCCCGTGGTGCTCTCGCGTGGCGAGGGCGTCTGGCTGTGGGACGACCAGGGCCGGCGGTACCTCGACATGCTCTCCGCCTATTCCGCGGTGAGCTTCGGATATGGGCATCCGCGCCTCATTGCCGCGATGACGAAGCAGGCCCAGCGCCTCGCCGTCACCTCGCGCGCCTTCTACAGCGATCGCTTGCCGCCTTTCCTCGCGAAGCTATGCGAGGTGACCGGCATGGACCGCGCGCTTCCCATGAGCACCGGCGCCGAAGGCGTCGAGACCGCGATCAAGTGCGCGCGCAAGTGGGGCTACGTCGTGAAGAAGATTCCCGCGAACCAGGCGAAGATCATCGTCTGCGCGGGTAACTTCCACGGCCGTACGTCGACCATTGTCGGTTTCTCCTCGGAGGCCCAGTATCGGGAGGGTTTCGGTCCGTACGCGGACGGCTTTTGCGCCATTGCCTTCGGCGACGCTGCCGCACTCGAGGGCGCGATCACGCCCGACACGGCGGCGTTCCTCGTGGAGCCCGTGCAAGGCGAGGCGGGCATCATCGTCCCGCCCGAGGGATATCTCACCGAGGTGCTGCGCATCTGCCGCAAGCACAACGTGCTGATGATCGTGGACGAGGTGCAGACCGGCCTCGGCCGAACCGGCAGGGTGCTCGCCTGCCACCATGAAGGGGTGAAGCCCGACGCGATCATCCTCGGCAAGGCGCTGGGCGGCGGGCTCCTGCCCGTCTCCGCTTTCTGCGCGCGCGAATCGGTGATGGGGGTCTTCCGGCCCGGCGACCATGGCAGCACCTTCGGGGGCAACGCGCTAGGCGCCGCGGTGGGCCTCGAGTCGCTGAACGTCCTCATGGATGAGAAGCTCGCGGAGCGTGCCGCGGCGATGGGCGACTATCTGCTGAAGCGTCTCAAGGCGATCTCGAGCCCGATGATCGTCGACGTGCGAGGCAAGGGGCTGCTCATCGGCCTGGAGATCGATACGCAGCGCGCGAGCGCGCGCCAGTTCGTCGAGACGCTCCTCAGGCATGGCGTTCTCAG
>JBDTXQ010000026.1:0-13407 GCA_040006115.1 Usitatibacter sp. | reverse complement strand
AGGAGACTTTCTACGGAGGCCTCTACCAGAAGCTCGTGATTCCGGCCTGAACGCACCTGGACTCATCGCTTGCGCGATAACGATCGCGCGCGGCGCCGGCGATCAGAAGCCGATCGCGAGGAGAGCGGCGAGCACCGCCACCGTGGCTGTCAGCGCCACGCCGTAAGTCGCGGCGCGTGCGACGGTACCCGGGTGGATTCCCACGTCGTGGAGGCTGTGGCACACACGATGCGCCGCGTGCCACAGGAAGAGCGACACCACCGCGAAGAGGAAGGCCTTGCCGGGAATGCCGTGCGCGAACGCGAGTGCGTGCGGGTAGCTCATCAGGCTCGCGGAGACGCCGAGCCCCAGGGGCGCCGCCACGCCGGTGATGAACACGAGCATCGCGCCGATCAGCGCCGACAGCACGCCGCCCGCGCCGAACAGCAGCCAGAAGAACGGCTGGTTCGAGCGCTTCATCGCACGATCCATGCGGCGCAAAGCCACAGCACGAGGGAAGCCGCCACGGCCGCGGTGATTCCCGCCCCGGTGATCGCCGCGGGCGCGAGCTTGCGGCCCGCGACGACGACGGGCGGCATGGTCTTGGGCATGATCTGGAACCACGTGTACGCGTGGTAAGCGAATACCACGACGAGGATCGCGTGCGCGGCGACGGATAGGGGACTGCGCAGCGCCTCCACCCAGGCCTCGAATGCGCTCTCGCCCTGCGCGAGCCGCACGATGCCGATCAGCAACACGAACGCGTAGGCAGCCACGAACGGTGCCGTCGCCTCGCGAGCCATGTAGCGCATGAAGAACGCGTCGCGCCGCCACCACGCTCCCATCGGCCGCACGAAGGTGCGCCGGGGGTTCACGCGCTTCGGCCCGGAAGCATTCGCGCGAACCAGCTGACCGCGCTCGCGGTCTTGTTCTGGTTCACCGCGTTCGCCGGATCCACGAGCTTGGGACAGACCTCGGAGCAATAGCCCACCGCGGTGCAGGCCCACACGCCTTCCTCCGAGTTCACCAGCTCCATGCGCTTGTCGCGCGCACCGTCGCGCGAGTCGGCGTTGTAGCGGTGCAGGAGCGCGGTCGCGGCCGGGCCCAGGAACGTCTTGTCGAGCCCGTACTGCGGACACGCCGAGTAGCAGAGCAGGCAGTTGATGCAGTGGCTGAACGACTCGAATCGCTCGAGCTCCGCGGGGCTCTGTAAATACTCGCCTTCGTCCAGGCGGCGCGCAACCTTGGGCTCGATCCATGGCCGGATGCGCCCGAGCTTCTCGACGAAGTCGGAGATGTCCACCACGAGGTCGCGCTCGATGGGGAAATGCTCGAGCGCCTCGATGCGCAACGGGCCAGGGAGGAAATCGCGCAGGAAAGCGCGGCATGCGAGTTTCGGCACGCCGGCGATCATCATGCCGCAGCTGCCGCAGATCGCCATGCGGCACGACCATCGGAAGGTGAGCGAGCCGTCGACATAGTCCTTCACCTGTTGCAGGCCCTGGAGCACCGACATGTCGGCGGTGAACTCGATCGGGAAGGACTCGATGCGCGGCACAGCCCCGGGCTCGGGTGTATAGCGCATCACTTCCAGGACGATGCGCAGCGCCTCAGGCATGGGTCGGCTCCCGCGTTTTTTCGCCCGCGGCGCCATAGGCGCGCAAGCCGGGCGGCGAGCGGGTGATCTTCACGTCGGACCAGTCGATGGTGGGGGGCCGGCCCCGTACCTGCCATGCGAGGGTGTGCTTCAGGTACTTCGCGTCGTCGCGTTCCTTGCAGCCCTCGTCGAGGCGTTGGTGCGCGCCGCGCGACTCGCGGCGCGCGAGCGCGCTGTGCGCCATGGCCTCGGCCACGTCGAGCTGGAAGCCGAGCTCGATCGCCGCGAGCCATTCCGTGTTCCAGGAGCGCGTGCGGTCGCCCAGGCTCACCGCCGTGAAGCGTTCCTGCAGCGCGGCGAGCGTGCGGCACGTTGCCTGCATCTCGTCCGGCAGGCGATAGATGCCGCAACCGGTCTCCATGGCGAGCGCCATCGCTTCGCGTAGCGTCGCGATGCGCTCGCCCCCCGCAGGGCGCGACAGGAGCTCGAGCGCGCGAAACTGCGCGTCCTCGGCCTGCTCGCGAAGCGCCACCGCGTTGGGCGCGGCGCCGCCGCGGGCGAATCGCGCGGCTTCCTCTCCCGCCACGCGCCCGAACACGCAGAGCTCCGCGAGCGAGTTGGAGCCGAGCCGGTTGGCCCCGTGGATGCCGCTGCTCGCGCACTCGCCGGCGGCATACAGTCCGGGCATGGGCGAGGCGGCTTTCACGTCGGTGGGGATGCCCCCCATGGTGTAGTGCACCGCGGGGCGCACCGGGATCGGCGTGCGGGCGGGATCGATGCCGAGGCAGTTCTGCGCCATCTCGCAGATCTGCGGCAGGCGCTCGCGAATCTTCTTCTCGCCGATCTGGCGCAAATCGAGATGCACGGCGTCGCCCTGAGGGGTGGCGATGGTGCGGCCCTTGCGCTGCTCGTGCCAGAAGGCCTGCGACAGGCGGTCGCGGGGACCGAGCTCCATCGCCTTCTTGCGCGGCCACGGATCGGGAGGACCGAGCCCATAGTCCTGCAGGTAGCGATAGCCGTCGCGATTCGTGAGGATGCCGCCCTCTCCGCGACAGGCCTCGGTGAAGAGAAGCCCCGTGCCGGGCATGCACGTGGGGTGGTATTGCACGAACTCCATGTCGCGCAGCGGCACGCCGCGCCGATAGGCGAGCGCCATGCCGTCGCCGGTCACGATGCCACCGTTGGTGTTCTGCCGGAATACGCGGCCCGCACCGCCCGTGGCGATGATCACGGCGCGCGCGCGGATCGTGAGGAACTGCCCGGTCGCGATCTTGATCGCGACGACGCCCTGCGCGCGCCCGTCCGCCACCAGGAGATCGCAGCAGAAATGCTCGTCGAAGCGCTGGATCGACGGATACTTCATCGAGCGCTGGAACAGCGTATGCAGCATGTGGAAGCCGGTGAGGTCCGCGGCGAACCAGGTGCGCTCGATCGCCATGCCGCCGAAGGCGCGCACGTTGACGTGGCCGTCCCCGCGCCGGCTCCACGGGCAGCCCCAGTGCTCGAGCTGCACCATCTCCTCGTGGCAATGCTCGACGAAATAGTCCACCGCGTCCTGGTCGCAGAGCCAGTCGCCCCCGGAGACGGTGTCGTGGAAATGATGCTCGAGGCTGTCCTCGGCGAGGGTGACCGCGGCCGCCCCCCCCTCCGCCGCCACGGTGTGGCTGCGCATCGGGTAGACCTTCGAGACGAGCGCGATCGAGAGCGACGGATCGAACTCCGCGACCGCGATCGCGGCGCGCAGGCCCGCGCCGCCGCCCCCGACGATGACCACGTCCGCGTCGACCGATTCCATGCCACCACGCTAGCCCAGCGATGCCGGGCGCGGTTGATTTGCGTCAAGGGCGACCCGGTTCGGCTGGACGGCACCCGCTCGCCTTACCACGTGCACGCTGCACGGCGCGTTGGCCGTGACCGAAGAAGCGACCGAGCGCCACCAGGCGAGCGCCCTCTCGTCGGGGGTGGGGGCACCCAGGACGATGAGATCCACGTTATTGCGCCGGGCGAATTCGACGAGCGCGTACGCCGCATCGGGCGCCTCGAGCACGTGGAGGGAGACGCGATCGGGCTCGATGCCCAGCGGAAGGATCCACTGGCGCAGGCGGATGCGGTGCTCGACCTGCGCGTTCGCGACGAGCCGCGCGCCGGACATTCCGATAGTCGCGGGCACGACCGAGACGCAGATCAACCGGAACTCGGAGCTGAGGGACAGAATGTGCCGCGTCGCGCTTTGCAGATCGGGCTGGCGCAAGTCGTCGGGGTGGCTCGTGTCGACCGCCACCATCACCACCGGTGCTGCGCCGGGCTCCTCTTTCGCGCCGCCGGGCAGGGCGCCGATTTCGCGCGCCTTCCACCAGCGCGCAGCCTGGGCGAGAACGCCCTTGCGCTTCGACTTGCTCGCGCGGGCCGTGAGCCTCACCTGCCCGGGGTGCTGCAGATCGAACGCGACATGGGCCGCCGATTGGTAACGCCGCGCGGGATCGATCTCGAGGCAGCGCAGCACCACTTCCTGCAGCCAAGGCGTAATGCCGCTCGCGTGCGACGCGGGAGGCGAACAATCGAGCCAGAGCCTGTCACGCATTGCCCGGAGGGAGAGGGGCGCGCCGAACGGCAACGTCCCGGTCGCGAGCTCGTACAACAGCACGCCGAGGGCGAACAGGTCGCTGCGCGGGTCGGTGCGGCAGCCGAGAACCTGCTCGGGCGAGATGTAGGGAGCCGATCCGGCCGCGTAGCGCTTCTCCTGCGAGAGGAGGTCGGGGAGGTGGCGGTGGTGCGAGAGCGCGAAATCCACCAGCACCGCGGTGCCGTCGGGCTTCATGATCACGTTGTCAGGCTTGAGGTCGAGGTGGACCACCTCTTGCGCGTGGACGCTATGCAGCGCGTCGGCGATGGCTGCGCCCACACGCGCGACCTCCTGGCCAGGCATGACGGGGGTCTGGCGCTGATCGAGGCTTTCGCCGGGCACGCGCTCCATCACGAGATACGGCGCCGTCATGACATCGCCCGCTGCGACGAAGCGCGGCACGTGTGGGCCGTGCAGGCGCGGCAGGATCATCGCCTCGGTCTCGAACGCAAGGAGCATTTCCGCGGACTCCCCGGGATGTCCGAGGAGGGGCACCTTCATGAGCAGGGGAAAGCCCGTCTCCCGGCCGGAGACGGCGAAAAGCTCGCCCATCGCGCCCGAGTGAACGCGTGCGCCGACGACGAATCCGTCGATCAACGCGCCCGGCACGATGTCGATCACGGTCTCAGGCACCCCGTTCAAGGCGATACGCGAGCACCTCGGGCAGCCCGGAGGCGCGAACTTTTCGCGCTGCCGCGAAGTTGTCGTAGGCCACCCGATGGAACGTGATGCTCTCCGCATCGAGGTCGACGAGCGCGTAGCAGGCCGCCGGGTTGCCGTCGCGCGGCTGGCCCACCGAGCCCGCGATGGCGAGCCAGGAGCGATGGGATTTGATTGGGATCGCTACGCCGGGCGTTGGTTTGAAGGCGACCATGCGATCGCCGGCTCCGCGCGCATAGAGCGCCTGCTGGTGGACGTGCCCGCAAAACGTGTAGGGTGCCGCCGCCGCTTGCACGCTGCGCTCGGCCGCCGCCGGGCTGTCGACGTAGTCCCAGCGCTCCGGCGCCGCTGCGGATGCGTGGACGTAGCACGATGCGTCCTCTCGCACGCACAGCGGCAGCTCATCGAGGTAGGCGCGATGCCGCGGCGAGAGCACGCCGCGGCTCCAGGCGATCGCCGCCGTGGCCGCTTCGTTGAGGTAGTCCGTAGCGCCCGCGATCGCCGCGTCGTGGTTGCCCTTCACGACGATCGCGCCGCGGGACGCGTGCTGCGCGACGATCTCGACGACCGCCGCCGGGTCCGCGCCATAGCCCACGATATCGCCGAGGAAGGCGAAACGCGCGGCGCCGCGCTCGTTGGCGTGCGCGAGGCACGCTTCAAGAGCCTCGAGATTCGAGTGGATGTCTGCAAGGAGCGCGAGGACCATGGCCGCATCCTAACCGCAGGGAGAACCTGCCGCGGATGCGGCAGGTCGAAGGCTCGCCAAAAATCCGCGTCAGCGGAAGCGGTAGTTGTAGGAGACGCCCACCACGTTCACGTTGTAATTCGGCGAGGTGATGCCGGGACCGATGAAATTCTGGACCGCGAGCACCCCCAGCGCCGACTGCGCATAGGCGTCGTAGGCCCAGTCCGAGGACTTGAGCCGGCCGTACATGTAGGTGATGCGCACCGACGACTTCTTGTCGATGGCGTACACGCCCGCGAGCCGCAGTTGCGTGAGCTCGCTCGTGATGTCGCTGAACGATTCGGCGGCGATGAAGACGTTTCCCGTGGGGGAGCTGGGCACGCCGTTGCTGTAGTACGTGCCGCCCATCACTGTGATCGGCGTGCGCGCGCGCGAGTACGTGAGCTCGCCGAGAAGCTCGAGGCGGCCGGCCATGAGGCCGCGGTAGCGCGCGCCGATGCCGAGCGTATGGATCTTGTCGCCCTGGCTTTCGGTCCATTGGCGGCACGAGTCGGTCGCGTAGTCGGCGGGGAGGGTATTGGCGACGTTCGTGTAGGCGGCGCACGGCGGCCCGGCGACATGAGGCACGAGGTTGGTCGAGGTCAGCCCGCGCCCGATGGCGAGGCTGTCCATGCTCGTCTTCATGTCCTCGTAGGTGTAGAAGAGCGTGAAGGAAAGCGCCTTGCTCGCCACGAGCGCGCCGTCGAGCCCGAACACCCAGCTCTTCGACTCCTTCAGCCCGTACTGGGCGGGATAGTGGTCGCGGTTGTAGTCGAGGGACGCCTGGACGCTGAGCGCGTCGCTCGCCTGGAAGTTGAGCTGGCTGCGCAGCTTGTCGCGGTTGCGGTCGGCGAGGAAGAATTGCTCGAACCCGGTGAGCAATGGGTCCGCAGCCGGCAACGGCGATGGCGGGCTGGTCGGCCGCGTATCGCCCTCCTCGTATTCCGAGGTGTGGCGCCTCGAATGCGCGTAGGAGACTCTCCCGGTGAGGGAATCGTCGAGCGTGCGCCGGTATTGCACGCGCAACGTGTTGTCGTAGCTGGTGTCGGCGCGGAAGGGCGATCCCTCCGCGGTCGAGGAGCGGTGGATCTTCTGGTACTCGTACTCCGCCTTCACCGCCTGGCCGCGGCCGAGCGAATAGTCGGCGTCGAGGTTGAGCTGGTTCACCTTGCGGTTGACCGGCTCGTTGGAGAACTCGGTGGACGCGCCCGGAGTGTCGCCGGCCGTGGTGCGGAAGATCGCCACCGGCGTGCGGTTGTCGCGATCATCGTACTTGTATGCGGCGTTCAGCGTGAGCTCCTTCATCACGCGCGAGGTGAGCCGCGCGAGGAACGAGCTGTTGATCACCTTCGCGTGGGCCGAGCTTTCCGGAACAACCCAGGTCGAGCCCGCGGGCGAGTCGATGAAATTCTCGTTCTGCGTGAGCCGCGCCCACGACCCCGAGAACGAGAAGCGCGTGGCGGGGCTGAACTTGTAGCCGCCGCCCACGTTCAGCTGGTGCATCTGGTTGTCCGGATAGCTTTGCAGCCGCGCGATGTTGCCCAGCACTGCGTTGTTGGCGCCGGGATTCTCCACCGTCCAGAGGCCCACGTCGTTGCGGTAGAGCGAGCCGTAGTAGCCCGCGTTGAAGAATGCCTGCCGGCCGGCGTACGAGACGCCTGCTTCGAACTGGTCAGTGGTGCTGTTGATGGGCTCGGGCAGGAGCGCGCTCACCCCGCTGAAGCGCCCGATGTTCACGCCGGTGATCTTGGTGCCGTCCTTCTCCTCGTGCTTCACCGAGGCGCGCACCTCCCAGCCCGGCGCGAGGATCGCGCTCACGCCCACGTTGCCGCGCTTCCTCTCGGTGCCGATGTCGAACGAATGCATGTTGGCCGGGATCACGAAGGCGGGGCCGCCGCCTGCGGTGCCGGCGATCGCGTTGGGCGACTGGATGTTGTTCCAGTTGGCGAGGATTGCGTTCGCGTTGTTGGTGACGGCAAGGCGCGTCGAGGCGGCGGGATAGCCCGATGGCAGCGTGAACGTGGAGCTTCCGGCGCCGTTCCAGAAGGTCTGGTACGTATCCGAGAAGTTGCGCACGATCTCGTCGTAGCCCGCCGTCACACGCCAGCGGCCCTGGGCGCCCGCCTCGCCGGTGAGGCTGCGCGAGTCGAGGCCGAGGTTGATGCCCAGCACCTTCCAGCGGAAGGCGCCTTCAGGCCCGTCGCCTCCGTAGAGCTCGACGTTGCCGATCGCATAACCGCCCTTCTTGTCGAGGCCGGTGTACTCGCCGAACTTCGCCGAATCCCTGTTCACGTAGAGGCCGCCCACCTCGACCACGCTCGTGGGCTGCGTGAGCTCGCGAATCGCGTCCTCGCCCTCGGCGGCATACGCCGCGGGCACGAATGCGAGGGCAGCCACCGCGCCGCGCACCGCCAATACGGTAGCGCGCATCGGAAAGCGGTTTTTCAGGCTTCTCATGGCTATTCTCCCGAATTCGTCTTGCATCTAGCGCAGGAATCGATTGCCGGCCGGGTGGTTCGAGCCGTGGATCTGCGAGTGGCAGTTCACGCAGCTGCGGTACGCGAGCTGGGCGGGCGGAGCGTTCTGCGTCACGCGCGCGCCGGTCACCGGGTTCACCACGCCGAGCTGGTTGGGGCCGGAGACGCCGCCGGTGTTGTTGGCGTTGGCCACGCGCCCGCCCGGCAGGCTCGCCGCGCTGTACACGTTGCCGGGGTGAGGCGCGCCGTCGCCGTGGCATTCCTGGCAGAGCCACGGCGCGCGGGCACGCAGCAGCGGCTGGTTGGTGGAGCCGTGCGGCGTGTGGCAATTCATGCAGTCGTCGCTCGCGGACGGATGCTCCCAGAGGAAAGGCCCGCGCTTCTCGGCGTGGCACGTCCAGCAGGTTTCGTTGGTCGTTGCTTTCACGAGGAGCTTCGGGCCCTGCGAGCCGTGCGGGTTGTGGCAGTCCGAGCACACCACCTTACCTTCGAGGATCGGATGGTGCGAGATGCGGCTCGACTGCGCGCGCTCGGCCTTGTGGCACGCGAAGCAGGCTTCCGGCTGGGTTGCCTTGGTGAGAACCTTGTCGCGCGGGGTGTGGACCGCATGGCAGCTGGTGCAGGCGAGGCCGTCGGTCTGGTGTCGGCTCCCCGCCCACAGGGTGCGGTTGCCGCCCTCGTGGCAAGTGAGGCACTGGCCGTTCTGCGCGTCGGCATGGGACTTGCCCTTGCCCCTGAACAACACGTCGGGCTTGGGCCGCTCGGTCGCGCCCGCGGGCTTGTTCACGTGGTGATCGCTTTCGCCGTGGCAGCTGGTGCAGGAGGGCGTGCGCCCATCCGCCTTCACTCCGTGGCGGGTCTGGCCGATGGCGAGCACGGGGAAGTCGTCGCTTTCGTCGTGGCAACGCGTGCACTTGGCGTCGCCGTTGAGCACCAGGTCCTTCCTGGCATCGGCCGCAAGCGAGCTTTGCGCGTTCAGGAAAAAGCAGATTCCCGCGGCGGCCGCGAGGGCCTGCAGGATGCGTCGGGGTCTTCCCATGTTCGACTCCCTTGCTTGCGGACCGCGCGCGGCCCCACGATTTCGCCCGCTACGACTGCTTCTTCGCTTCTCCTGCGGCCTTCGACGGAAAGAGCTCCGATGGACCGGGGCCGTCGGGCTCCTTGTGCGCGATGCCGAAATGGCAGTCGATGCACGTCTTGCCCTCCGTCTTCATCTTGGCGTGGCGGCTCTGCGCCTTCTCCGACATCATCGTCGACTCCATGTGCGCCGCGTCATGGCAGTTGCGGCATTCGAGCGAATCGGTCTCCTTCATTCGCCTCCACACGTGACTCGCCATTTCGCTGCGCTTCGCGGCGAACTTCTCTGGCGTGTCGATCGTGCCGGTGAGGTGTCCCCAGACTTCCAGCGAAGCGGCGAACTTGCGCTTGATCAGCGCGACCGGCTCCTTGGGGACGTGGCAATCCGAGCAGATGGCGCGCACGCCCGCGCGGTTGCGGTCGTGGATGGTGCCCTTGTACTCGACGTAGACGGTGCTGCTCATCTCGTGGCAGCTCACGCAGAACTTCTCGGTCTCGGTCCATGCGAGCCCGGCCGCGCCGCCCACCACGAGCGTGGCTGCTACGAGGAGCACGACCGCGGCGAGGACGACGAGGACGACCAACGCCTTGAGGGGCGAGGGATAGCGCGCGCGGAATACATTCCAGATCTGGCGAAACACGGCGTCCCCGGGAGGCAGGATCCGGGCCTCAGCGCGACAGGATCCAGGCGATCACGTTCTTGATCTCGGCGTCGTTGGTGGTCTTGAGGTTGTCGTGGGCCTCTTCCTTGCCGTCGACCTTGACCTTGGGATTCGTGGTGAGGTGGGTGTAGAGCGTCTTCTCGGCGTCGGGCTTGCCCTTGTACTTGGCGGCCACTTCCTTGAACGCGGGGCCGTCCTTCTTCTTGTCCACCGAGTGGCACGCGAAGCACTTGCTCTTCTTGGCGAGCGCCTCGGCCGCCACGTCGTCGGCCGCGTAGGCAATGAAGGTGGCGCCCGAGAGCAGCACGGCCAGCAAGGCGGTCAGGATTCTCATGGCGCTCTCCGGATTGTTATTGGGGGTATGCCTTTACCCAGTCTGGCGGCGAGCCCGCCTCCCGGCTTGATCTACATCAAGCCGGGCGCCGTTCTCGCGACTGTTACTTGAATTGGGCCGCCGCCTTGTCGAGGGCGCTTCTCATCGACGCATACGACGCGTCCATTCCGGCCTGCATCTGCTGCCACGCCGATTCGTGGCGTCGCGGCTGGCGCGCATCGCGCCGAGCTGCTCGTCGTACTTGATGCGCGCTTCGGAAGGCCGCAAGGACGCGGTTCTCTCTTTGAAGACGCGCGCGGGAAGGATCGGGCACCTGTTGCCGCTCGCGCTCACCACGGTGGTGGAGGAGGCGGCCGGCGAGCATCGCCTCCAGATCGCGCAGTCCGCCCCTGACCATCTCGTGATTCGCATGGACAACGACGTGAGCCAGCGCCGGCGCGCGTAGTCGCCGGATTTCGATGGTGCTGAACGCGCACGCGCGCGTCGAGTAACATCAGGCGTGCCCCCGCAACTCCCTCCGCCGCAGACTTTCCGCGAGCGCCTCGGCGCGCTGCGCAACCTCCCCCCGTTCCTGAAGCTCGTCTGGCAGACGAGCCCGGGAATTTCCGTCGCCCAGGGGGTGCTGCGGCTCTCGCGCGCGCTGCTGCCGGTGGCGGCGCTGTACGTGGGCGCGCTCATCATCGACGAGGTGGTGCGCCTCACCCGAGCGCCATCGCCGGGCGCGACCTTCGACCAGTGGCTCGCGAGCGGCATGCTCGGCCACATCGGGCTCCTCCTCGCGCTGGAATTCGGGCTCGGCGTGATGTCCGACATCCTGGGACGCGGCATCTCGCTCCTCGATTCCCTCCTCTCGGAGAAGGTGAGCACCACCACCAGCGTGCGGCTGATGGAGCACGCCGCGGCGCTCGACCTCGAGGACTTCGAGGACAGCGAGTTTCAGGACCGGCTCGAGCGCGCGCGCACCCAGGCCGCCGGGCGCACCGGCCTGATGAGCCAGCTCTTCGGCCAGGCGCAGGACCTGGTGACGATCGCGAGCTTCGCCGCGGGGCTCTTCGTGTACGCGCCGTGGCTGATCGTGCTGCTCGCCATCGCGCTCGTCCCCGCGTTCATCGGCGAGGCGCATTTCAACGCGCAATCCTACTGGCTGAACTACCACCGCGCGCCGGAGCGCCGCGAGCTCGACTACGTGCGCCAGGTGGCGGCGAGCGCGGAGAGCGCAAAGGAGGTGAAGATCTTCGGGCTGCATCGCTTCCTCATCGATCGCTACCTCGAGCTCGCGGTGAGTTTCTTCCGCGCCAACCGCAGGATCGCGGTGCGCCGCGCCGCTTGGGGGAGCGTCCTCACCGCAGTGAGCACCATTGCCTACTACTTCGCGTACGCCTATATCGTGTGGCGCACGCTGCACGGCGAGTTCACCATCGGCAACCTCACGTTCCTCGCAGGCTCCTTCCTCCGCCTGCGCGGGCTCCTCGAGCAGTTGCTGATGGGATTCTCGAGCGTCGCGGGCCAGGCGCTCTACCTGGACGACCTCTTCTCGTTCTTCGAGATCAAGGCGGAGATCGCGTCGCCGGCGAATCCGCGGCCGTTTCCGAATCCGATCCGCGAAGGCTTCGCGTTCAAGAACGTGGGCTTCCAGTATCCCGGCGCCGAGCGCTGGGCGGTGAGGAACCTCTCCTTCCAACTGAAGGCGGGGGAAGTGCTGGCGCTCGTGGGCGAGAACGGCGCCGGCAAGACCACGCTCGTGAAGCTCCTCGCGCGCCTCTACGATCCCGACGAGGGCGCGATCCTTCTCGATGGCCACGACTTGAAGGAGTACGACCTCTTCGAGCTGCGCCGCAACATCGGCGTGATCTTCCAGGACTTCGTGCGCTTTCACCTGACCGCGGCGGACAACATCGCGGTGGGATCGATCGACGCGCGCGCCGACCGCGAGAGGATCGTGCGCGCGGCCGAACGCAGCCTCGCCGACGACGTGATCGCGAAGCTCCCCCAGGGATACGACCAGGTGATCGGCAAGCGCTTCAAGACCGGCATCGACCTTTCCGGGGGCGAGTGGCAGAAGATCGCGATCGCGCGCGCCTACATGCGCGACGCGCAGGTGCTGATCCTCGACGAGCCCACCGCCGCCCTCGACGCGCGCGCGGAATTCGAGGTGTTCCAGCGCTTCAAGGAGCTTTCCGCGGGGAAGACTGCGGTGCTGATCTCGCACCGCTTCTCGAGCGTGCGCATGGCCGACCGCACCGTGGTGCTGGGCGACGGCCGCGTCGAGGCGGCGGGCACGCACGAGGAGCTCCTCGCCCAGGGCGGGCGCTACGCGGAGCTCTTCGAATTGCAAGCCGCAGGCTATCGCTGACTTTGCCTCGCGCCTCTCGAGCTTCACCCAACACCTCGATGAGGCGCGAGGTTACGAGATCGATGGCTGCGCTGGCGACCGTGGATGACATCGGCCCGCAGAGCCTGCGCCGAACTCTTGGGATAAAGGTCGAGTGGGGTTGCCCCGCTGATTGCGGAATCGGCGCCGCAAGAGGAATTCGAGCGCTATGGGTAGAAGCGAGCTCGCTCCCCTTTGCAAGGGCGCGGTTGCCCCGCCCCGACCTTCATCCCGAGTTCGACGCAGGCGTGACGCCCGACTTCCCGGCCGCCTGCGCGATGAGCTCGTAGGATCGCAGTCGATCCTCGCGGGAGAATGCGTCCGACGCGATGATGAGCTCGTCGGCCTGCGTGACCTCGATGATCTGCTGCAGGTTCGCAGCCACGCGTTGGGGGCCGCCGACCACCATCAGCGCCATGCGCTCGGCCACCGCGAGGCGCTCGCCGGCGCTCCACACCTTGTCCATGTCCTCGACGGGCGGCGGCAACGCGGTGCGGTTGTTGCGGATGATGCCGAGGAAGCGCTGGTACATGCTGGTCGCGATGAATTCGGCCTTCTCGTCCGTGTCCGCGGCGAGCGCGGGAACGCCCACCATCACGTAGGGGGCGGCGAGCTGAGCGGAAGGCTTGAACTCGCGGCGGTAGATCTCGATCGCCTCGAGCAGGTCGCCCGGGGCGAAGTGCGACGCGAACGCATACGGACGCCCGATCGCCGCGGCGAAATGCGCGCTCCACAGGCTCGAGCCGAGGATCCAGATCGGCACGGTGATCCCTTCGCCGGGAATCGCGCGCACGGCTTGCCCGGCGCGCGCGGGCTCGAAGTACGAGAGGAGCTCGGCCACCTGCACGTCGAACTCCTCGCCCCGCCCGCCGCGGCGCAGCGCGCGCATGGTGAGCGGATCCG